>JAADGH010000078.1:0-111091 GCA_013152475.1 Planctomycetota bacterium | reverse complement strand
AGGTCGATGCACCGGCCGGCGAGCCACGACTCGTAGTTCAGTTCGGGCGGGCGGAGGAAGCGCCCGATGATGGAGAGGTCCTGGCGCGAGCGCTGCTTTTCGTCCTTCCATACGTTGTGGAACTTCGCCATCTCCGGGAGGTAGGCCACCTCGCCGATCTTCACCTCGCCCTCGCGGGGCTCGTGTCGCTTGCCCTTGATATTGTCCTTCAGGAACTGGCGGTATGCCTTCTTGGAGAGGATCTCCGTCTCCTTGCGGTAGCAGCGGAGGTCCGTCGTCGGGCCGAGGTGCCATTTGCCCATGTGGAAGGTCTCGTATTTTTTGTCGAACAGGATCTGTTCCGTTGTGACGGCATCATCCATCAGCCCCTTTTCGCCCGCCTGCACATTCCTAACCAGTCCGTGCGTGTGGGGCCAAAGGCCGGTGACGAGCGAGGCGCGGGTGGGCGTGCAGAAGGGGGTCGAGCACAGGGCATTGGTGAAGCGCACGCCATCGGCAGCCAGCTTGTCCATGGTCGGTGTCTTGACGATGGGATTGCCGGAGCAGCCCATGACGGAGGGGTTGTGCTGGTCGGTCATGAGGAAGAGGATGTTGAAGCGGCGGCCCTCCTGGGCCTGGGCGTCGCGCGGCGCGGCGCCGAGGGTGGCGGCGGAGACAAAGCCGCCGGCGGTCCGGATGAATTCGCGTCGGGTGAATCCGATCATGATTGCTCCTTGTTTTAGGCTTGGCGCCTACTTGCATAACTCCAAGTGATATGTTTTTGGGTGTTTGGGGTGGATGTTTCGTTTTTTCCATTCGAAGGCGACGGTGGAAGTGTCCCGCTTTGACCAGACCCGTGGCGGTTTCCAGGGCCGCGAAGAGCGTGGTGGTTCCGTGCCGTTTGTAGCAGTGATTATACCCCGTTAGGGCCTTTCCGTCGGGGAGGCGAAGCTCGCGTCCCCGAGCCGCTTGGCAACGAGTTTTCCGGTCCACGTGGCTTTGGGAGGCGTCTCGTCGAGGACGGCCAGGATTCGGCGCTCGGTGCTCTCGTCGTATCGCGGAGGCGGGCCGGTGCGCGGCGCATCCTTAAGTCCTTCGATTCCCAGCCGTGCAAACCGGGTTCGCCACTTGCTCACGCGACCGGGATAGGTATTCATCGCCTCGGCAATGTCTTTCGCTCTTCTTCGGCCAATCGAATCACCGTGGCCTTGGCCATCTCCGCTTCTCCAGCCTTTTGAATCCCGTGTGCCCAACGTAGAGAGACAGTATACTATATAATCGTGGATTATGTAACTAAATGTTAGATTGCTCAGGTTCTCCGCCGAGGTCGGGCGGCTCAGGCACTGCGTCAACTTTCCCACTGGTTCAACACGGCCATCACAACGCTTGCGCTATGGACGTCCAACCCGATAGCATTCACCTTACGGGCCTCCTTTCGTTCGGCTGGGATTCTCCTCCTTTAAAGAATCTTCTACCTGCTCCAACGCCGGATGCCCGTTTACATTACCAGTGACGGGAGGTTGTAAAAGGGGCCAGATTCTGCTTGACTTGGTGTTCTTACCCAGGTATCATCCAGTTGATATTGCAGGTAGCGGTGCGTAGTCGCCGTTTTCTTTGGGGCAATTAGTGGCACGAATTTTCAAGTCGTATTCGCACGCCGCCGTGACTCCGGCGGTTCTTTCTCGGGGAGAAAGTAGCACGAGTTTATACTTTATGCTACTTCCCCCGCGACATCGGCGTCCTATGGAGGATGGAACATGTTGAATTCGGGAGCGCAAGTGGGTCGGTTTGTCCTGGTTCTTTGGATCGTGTGTGCAATCGGGGTCGGCGCTTTCGCCCAGGAGAATTCCAAGGACAGGTCGGCGAAGAAAGAAAAAACCGATAAGAAGAAAGAAGAGAAGAAGGGGGCCAAGAAAGAAGCCAAGAAAGAGGACGAGAAGACTGAAGAGGTCGAAGAGATCATCGTCGTCGCACCGCCGCTTATCGAGGGGAACAAGGTCAACCGCCTCGGCGCACAGGTGACGACCGTTCGAAGCGGACAGATCAAAGACCTGAACGCCCTCGACCTCGGCGGCGCCCTGCGCCGGACCCCGGGCGTCACTCACTCGCGATACAACATCGTCGGCGGCTTCGGCGGCGCCGACGGCGGGGCAGTGTATATCCGCGGCATGGGCAGCCGCCGGCCGGGCTCGGACATTACTACCTATGTGGACGGCATCCCCGACATGGTCGGGGTATGGGGCCATCCCCTGATGGACACCCTCTCCACCAACATCGCCGAAAGCATCGACATCTACAAGGGCGCATCGCCGATCCTTCTGGGTGCGGGCGCCTTCGGCGGGGTCAATATCAAGACCAAGCGGCGGACCGAGGAGGGCTTTGAAGGAAGTGCCACCGGCGCGGGCGGGAGCTACGGCACGTGGGTTGAGACCGTCGAAGCCGGCGGCAAGCAGGGCCCCTATGATTTTTACTTTGTCGAAAGCACACGCGGCAGCTCCGGCCACCGCCCAAAGGCCGACGGCAAGGTGGTGGAGGTCTTCAACCGCATCGGATACCAGATTAACGACAACTTCAACGCCGCCTTCACCGTCAATTACACCGACGCGTGGGCGAACGACCCCGGGCCCACCCGCGACGAACTGGGATTCGCCATCCCCCCGCCTGAGCGGAACAAGTTCAAGGTGGACGAGATCAAGTATCTCGGAGAGTTGACCAACAAGTTCGACAATGCGGGCGGCGCGGTGAAGTTCTACTACAACGACGGACATATCGACTGGGAACAATACGGCGATCGCGCCCCCGGCCGCCTGGGAAGACCGCCCGGCGCGCCCGTCCTCCCCTGGGCCGGCGGGCGTGACGGGACAAACTTCTATTTCGAATCCGAAACTTTCTACGACCTCTGGGGCATTCGCCTGCACGAGAAGGTCAAACCGTGGAAGGGCGCTGAAGTGCTTGCGGGATTCGATTTCGATAACATCGGCGGGGAATTTGCCGAGGACGAAGCCCAGGGCAACCTGTTCGACTGCGGGCGCGTCTGGTACCATATCGCCTCCCCCTATGCCAATGTCAGCCAGCTCTTCGGGTCCAAGGACAGTTGGTATCTCATGCCCACCGCCGGGGCCCGGTTCTACGGCCACAGCGAATACACCAACCGCTGGGCCCCGGCCGCCGGCATCGTCGGCGGATACAAGAACACGGAGGTGCACTTTCGCTACGCGCGGAACATTCTGTACCCCTTCATTTACGCGGAGGTGCAGGAAAAGCTCTGGAAAGAGATTCAGCCGCGCAATATCTGGGACCACCGCGATCTCCGCCCCGAGGTGGGCGATCACTATGAACTCGGCGTGTCGCACAAGTTCAACGACTGGTTGAAGGGGGATGCCACCGTCTTCTGGGACCGGCAGTACGACCTCTTCGGCTTCGAGTCGCACCTCCTTCCCGTGCCGCCCCCGCCGCCCGTGCCGCCTGTCAACCAATTGACAAACAACGGCCGGATGCGGTCGGAGGGCGTGGAGTTGACCGCGACGGTGACCCCTACACGGGACCTGGCCCTCTTCGCGGGCGCCACGTTCCTCCACTCTCGCGAAAGCGGCATCTACTACCCCACGCCGCCGGATGCCTTCATCCACTCCCCCCAGCGCTTCCTCGTTCGCTCCCCCAACGCCCCGGAGTTCACGCTCATGGCGGGGATGAGCTGGCGATTCTGGAAACGCTTCCAACTCAACCTGGACGGGGAATACATCACCCGGCAATACAAGTATAACCCGCGATTTCCCCTCGACTTCCAGAGTCCCCTCGAAGCCCAAAGGATCAATGATTATTTCTTGATGAACGGGAAGCTTTCCTATCGGTTTACGCCCAAAGGTTCCTGGTGGCAGGGAAAGGTCTTCGTTGCCGTGGAGAATCTGACAGACACGAATTACGAACTCCGGGACAAATACCCCGCCCCGCCCGCAGCGGCTATTTTCGGTGCGGAGCTGCGCTTTTAGCCCCATGCGTATCGTCCGACCTGTATTTGCGATGGCTGTCATTGTGGGGCTGTTGCCGCCCGGCTGCGCGAAGCGGTCTTGTTCCCCCGGCCGGCCCTCCGTCGTGGTCATGACCAGCGTCCTCGAGTCGGCCGTGCGCGATGTCGCCGGGAACCGGATCGCGGTCTGCCGCATCCTTCCCCCCGGCTCGTGCCCCGGCCACTTCGACCTGAAACCTCAGGACTTCGAAGCCATCGCAAGCAGCCCCCTCGTCTTCCGACATGACTATGAGACCCACCTGGACCGAAAACTGAAGGACGCCGGTGCGAAGGCGAAGCGAATCGTCGCTGTGCCCACCCCCGGTTCCCAGATCATCCCGGCCAACTATGCCGAGACGTGCCGCATCATCTGCCAGGAGCTGAGCACCTTACTCCCGCAACACGCCGCAGAGTTCGACGCGCGACTGGCGGCGATCCGCAACCACATGCAGACACTGAGCCAGGAGATGCAGACAACCCTCGCCCCCCTGAAGGGCAGGCCCGTCCTCGCCTCGCAGCACCAGCGGGGTTTCGCCGAGTGGTGCGGCTTGCACGTAGTCGGCACGTTCGATACCTCTGGCGGCATGTCCCTGAAAGAACTGGGGAAGATCATCGCCAAGGCCAAGGCGCAGAAGGTCGTCGCCGTCATCGCCAACCGACAGCGCGGCACCCGCGAGGCCGACGCCCTGGCGGCGAAGCTCTCCGTGCCCGTTGTGGTCCTGAGCAACTTCCCCGACCCGGAGCAGGGGCAGCGAACCCTGGCCGACCTGATCCGGGACAACTGCCGAAAGCTCCTCGCGGGGGTCCCCCATGGCTGACTCGGTCATCTTGCTCCAGGATGTGACGGTGCAATTGGGCGGGACCGCGGCCCTGCGCGACGTGTCGCTGGCCGTCGAACCCGGAGAGCTGCTTGCTCTCATCGGGCCCAATGGCTCAGGCAAGTCCACGCTCCTCATGCTCCTTAACGGCCTCCGGCGCGCCGCGTCGGGGACGGTCACGGTCTGTGGCACAAATCCAGCCGGACTACACGGAGGGCAACTGGCGCGGCTGCGCCACCGCGTGGCCTATGTCCCGCAACTGCCCGAGCGCGACCGGGCCATCCCGCTGTCGGTCCGCGACGTCGCGCGCATCGGCCGGTCCGGCAAGGCCGGGCTTTTCCACCGATTGACGGTCGCCGACGAGGAAGTCGTCTCGGCCTGGCTGGACCGTCTGGCCCTGACGTCCCTGGCCGACCGGCCCTACTGCGACCTCTCCGGCGGAGAGCAGCGCAAGGTCCACCTCGCCCGCGCCTTAGCGCAGGAACCGGACGTGCTCCTCCTGGACGAGCCGGCGAGCAATCTCGACATTCGCTGGCAGGAGGAGCTGACCCGGATCGTCCACGATCTCTGGCGGGAGACCGACCTGACGGTGGTGCTCGTCACCCATGACGTACATCAGGTTCCCGCCGGGTGCGAGCACATGGCGTTGCTGTCGAAGGGACGGCTTGTCGCCGCCGGGGCGCCGGAGGCTGTGCTCGAAGGCGGGCGGCTGGCGTCGGTCTTCGGCAGCCCGGTCGAGGTCCTCCAGCGCGGGGGCCGCTGGCATCTGCTTCCCCTGTCCCCCTCGGAGGAGCGCTGATGCTCGATACGATCGTGCTCTTTCGTGACGTGATCCTCGGCGTGCTGCTCGGCGGAGCGGGGTGTTCTCTGGTGGGGTTCTATCTTTCGAATTTGCGAATGCCCTTCATGGGCGTCTGCCTGTCCCATGCCGCCATGGCGGGGGCGGTGCTGGCGATGGTCTTCGGCCTGCCCGTATGGCCTGCGGCCTTTGGGCTGGCCATCCTTTCCGCGTTCTTTGTCGGGCCCATCGCCGACCGCACCGGCATGGACGTGAATGTGTCTATGGGCATCATCTTCTCCCTGATGATGGGCATCGCGTTCCTGGGCATCGGTGCGATGAAAGGCCCCCGGTCCGAGGCCCTCGGCCTTATCTGGGGCAGCGTGCTCTTCGTCCGCGAGGCGGACCTGCTCTGGATGGCGGGTGCGGTCGCGGTCACGATTGTGTTTGTGGTGGTCTGTGACAAGGAGCTTCGCGCGGTGCTCTTCAGCCGCGAGGTGGCTGCGTCGGCGGGCATCCGCGAGTCCCTCGTCTTCTATACCCTCCTGGTCCTCTCCGGCGCGATGATCACGACAAACCTGGAGACCGTCGGCGGCCTGATGCTCTTCAGCCTGCTGGTCAACCCCACCGCCGCCGCCATGCGTCTCACCTCCCGTTACGGTCCCGCCCTCGCCACGACCGTCGCCATCGGCGTTCTCTCCGCAAGCGGCGGCTTGGTCTTGTCCTATCTCCTTGGCGCGCCCACCGGCGCGAGCATCGCGCTGGTATCTTTCCTCTTTTTTGCGGCGAGTGTCGCCATCCACAGACTGCGCAAGAACATGTAGGCGCACCCTTTACGGGTGCGCGATTTCGGCGGCAGTATCCCCCGCAACGAAAACCACAGGCATTACACCCCTCGCAATGGATGAATTACCCCGGCAAACCGTTCGCTCTTGACTTTGCGGAGTCGTTGCGGCTATGATCTACGGAAGAGAGATTTCGCAAAGGCGTTCGTGTCGGAAGGAGTCGGTTTTCGTGGCAAATCTGGAAACAACGTACGTCGGCCTCAAACTCAAAAGCCCCATCATCATCGCCTCGTCCGGCATCACCGAACGGGTGGAACTGCTGAAGAAATGCGAGGACAACGGCGCGGGGGCGGCAGTGATGAAATCATATTTCGAGGAGGCCGTGTGCCGTCACTCCCCCTCGCCCCGCTACCGGGTCATCCATCATGACATGGGCAAGGAGAAGACGTTCACGTTCATGTCCTACGAACAGGCCAGCGAGTGGGCCATCGAGCGCTACGCCCAGGAAGTGGCCGACGCCAAGGCGCAGCTCAAGCACCTGAAGATCATCCCCAGCATCAACTGCCTCACGAAGGAGGGCTGGGTCAACAGCGCAAAGCTATTGGAGGAAGCGGGGGCCGACGCGATCGAGATGAACACCTCGTGCCCCCACGGGTCGATCACCTTCCGCGGCGGCGCGGTGGAGAAGACCATCTGCGACATGGTCAAGCCCGTGCGCGAGGCGATCTCGATCCCCCTCGTCGCCAAGATCAGCCCCATGCTCACGTCGCCCCTGGCGCTGGTGAAGGCGCTGGAGGAGATCGGCGTGGACGGTGTGACGATCTTCAACCGCATGACAGCCCTGGAGATCGACATCGACGCAGAGAAGCCGATCATGCACGAGGGCTACATGGGCCACGGCGGGCCGTGGGCGATGCTCTATCCCCTGCGGTGGATCAGCCAGATCAAGCCCGAGGTGAAGATCGACATCTCCGGCTCCGGAGGGGTCATGACCTGGGAGGACGTCGTCAAGTACATCCTCACCGGCGCGACAGCCGTCCAGACATGCACTGCGGTGATGCTGAACGGCTACGAAATCATCCGGGACTTCTTGGACGGCTTGGCCGAATACATGGACCGCAAGGGCTACAAAAGACTCGAGGATTTCCGCGGCAACGTAACCCCGAAAATCCTGGGCACGGAGGAGGTGGACCGCCGCAAGAAGGTCTATGCCTCCATCGACCGCAGTCTCGCCGCCCCGTGCAAGGCGGCCTGTCCGGCGGGTGTGCCGGCGCAATCGTATGTGCGCCTGATCGCCGAACGGAAGTTCGACGAGGCCCTGACGATGATTCGCTCCAAGAACCCGTTCCAGTCCATCTGTGGTCGCGTTTGCTACCATCCCTGCGAGACGGCCTGCACACGGGGCGACCTGGACGACCCCATCGCCGTCCGGGCGCTCAAGCGATTCGCCTGCGAGTGGGGCCGGAAGAATCGGCCGCTTGCAAAGGAACCCATCGAGCGCGCGCCGGACACGGGCAGACGGGTGGCCGTCATCGGCGCCGGCCCGGCGGGGCTCAGCGCGGCCTTTGACTTGGCGAAGATGGGCCATGGCGTGACCGTGTTCGAGGGCAGCTCGGCGGCGGGTGGCATGCTCCGGTGGGGCATTCCCCCCTATCGACTCCCGCGGGAACTGCTCGACGAGGAGATCGACTACATTCGGCGTGCCGGTGTGGACATCCGGCTCAACAAGCGGTTGGGCAAGGACTTCACGCTGGACGACCTCCGAAACAACGGCTTCGACGCCGTGCTCATCGCCATCGGGGCATGGCGCAGCGCGGAGCTGGGCATCCCGGGGGAAAAGTCGCAGGGTGTCGTTGCGGCGCTGGATTTCCTGGCGCCGGTCAATGTCGGCGGGAAGGTGGATGTCCCGGCACGCGTTGTGGTTGTGGGCGGGGGCAACTCCGCCATCGACTCCGCGCGCTGCGCGCTCCGGCTTGGCGCGAAAGAGGTGTACCTCGTCTATCGCCGGACGCGGGACGAGATGCCCGCAAGCGATGAGGAGATCGACGATGCCGAGGCGGAGGGCGTCCGCATCCTCTACCTCGCCACGCCGGTCAAGGTGGTGAAAAAGAAAGGGAAGGTCGCCGGCCTCATGTGCCGGGGCGGCTGTCTTGGCAAGGCGGGTCGGGATGGCCGCCGTTCGCCGGTGCCGATCGCGGATGTCGAGTATGTGCTTCCGGCCGACATGATCATCACCGCCGTAAGCCAGGCGCCGGATTCCTCATGCCTCTCATCGAAGAAGAAGCTGCGCGTCGGCAGGAGCGGCGCAGTCACCGTCAACGAGGTCACTGGCGCAACCAACCTCAAGGGCGTCTTCGCCGCGGGTGACGCCGCCGGGCGGCCGGGGTCGGTCATCGAGGCCATCGGCCACGGGAAGCGCGTGGCCGTCCACATCAACCGCACCCTCAATGGCACGGCGGGTGCGGATGACGAGGCAGCCATTCCCGAGCTGCGTCCGGCGGACAAGCGGTCGGTCGTTCGGCGATGCATCGAATATCCCCCGGCCGCCCGTGTGGAAGCGTCGAAGCTCTCGGTGAGTCGGCGCACGTCCGGTTTTCGCGAAATCGAAAAGACACTGACGGAGGAGGAGGCGGTGCGCGAGGCGTCGCGCTGCCTGGCCTGCGGATGTGGCGTGGGGTGCGGTCTATGCCATCGCATTTGCCTGCACGATGCCATCGAGCAGACGGAGGACGGTTACCGCGTCGACGACCAGAAGTGCCAGGGCTGCGCGCTGTGCGAGCAGCGATGCCCGAACGACAACATCACGATGGCGCCCATCGAGGATCCCGATCCCGTACCCAAGGAATGAAAGGCGTGCTATGGAGTCAGGTTCAACATCGCTGCTTCGCATGCTCACGGACTATGCGCCCTACAGCTACGTTGTCGTCGTCATGTCCATCATTGTCTGGGCCCTGATCATCCATTTCATTGCCAACCGACTCCGTGTGAGCCCGAGGGATGAGCCAATCGGGGACGACGAACCATCCTGAACGGAGCGACCCGATTTCGGGAGGATGATGGAGAAAAACATGCTCCCAATTGGCAAGGTTCCTGCGGAAATCCTGCGCAGATGCCTGGCGTCGAACCAGATCGCAGATGAGCGCGTTGTGGTCGGGCCAAGGGTAGGCGAAGACGCGGCGGTGATTGACTTCGGCGAGACGTATCTCGTCGCGAAAACGGACCCGATCACCTTCGCCACGGATCACATCGGCTGGTATTCCATCCATATCAACGCCAACGACATCGCCACCATGGGCGCGCGGCCGCGCTGGTTCCTCGGCACGGTCCTGTTCCCGGAGGGGCAGACGGATAAGGCGCTCGTCGAGACCGTTTTTGACGACATCCGCCGTTCGTGCAACGACCTGGGCATCGAGCTCGTCGGCGGCCACATGGAGATCACGTACGAGATGCCCCGGACGATTGTCATCGGCCAGATGCTCGGCGAGGTGGCGAAGGACAAGCTCGTGCGAAACGAGAACGGCCGGGCGGGGGATGATGTGATACTCACCAAAGGCGTGGCCGTGGAGGCGACGTCGATCATCGCCCGGGAGAAGGCCGAGGAGCTGGCCGGCATGTTCGACGAGGCATTCATCGAGCGGTGCCGCAACTTCCTGATTGACCCGGGCATCAGCGTGGTCAAGGACGCGCTGACGGCCAACGGCGCGGCGGCGGTCCATGCCATGCACGACCCGACAGAAGGGGGGCTGGCCACGGGGCTGGGCGAGCTGGCCGGGGCGGCGGGCTGCGGCATCCGCATCCATGCGGACCGCATCCATATATTTGACGAATGCGAAAAGCTATGCGGGCATTTCGGCCTCGACCCGCTCGGGGTGATCGCCTCCGGTGCACTCCTGATTGCTGCCGATCCCGCTGATACGGAAAACATCTTGCAGGTGTTGGCCGCGGAGGGTATAAAGGCGGACGTCATCGGCCAACTGACCGAGGAAACGGAAGGGCTGAAGATGGACTCGGCGGGAACGGTGTGTGACCTTCCCGTCTTCCTGGCCGATGAGATCGCCAGGCTCTTCTGAGGCGCGCCATGGACGTCGTTGAGATTCGCAAGCAGTTCCCCATCACGAACCGCTATGTCTTCATGAACCATGCGGGCGTCGCGCCGATACCGAACTGCACGCGCGATGCCATAACGCAGACGCTGCGTGAAATCAATGAATCCGCCAGCGAGGAAAGCGCCGAATGGGACCGGAAGATCCGGCGCGCCCGCGAGGCAGCGGCGGACCTCATCGGGGCAGCATCGGAGGAAATCGCGTTCACGAAAAACACGACAGAGGGTATCCTCTTCGTCGCCAACGGGATCGATTGGAGCGAGGGCGACAACGTTGTCGTGCCCGACCAGGAGTTCCCGGCGAACGTGTATCCGTGGTGGAACCTGAAGCGCCTCGGCGTGGAGACGAGGACCGTCCCGGTCGTGGACGGCCGCGTCCCGTTCAAGGAGATCGAGGCGCGAGTCGATGAGCGGACGCGCTGCGTCGCGATCAGTTTCGTCCAGTTCGCCAGCGGTTTCCGCGCCGACCTGAAGCACATCGGCGAGATGTGCGAGGAGCGAGGCATCTTCCTGTGCGTGGATGCCATCCAGGGCCTCGGCGCGCTACGGCTTGATGTGAAGGAATGCAAAATCCACTTCCTCTCCGCCGACGGGCACAAGTGGCTGCTCGGGCCGGAGGGAGCGGGTATCTTCTACTGCGATGGGGCGATGCTGGACCGTTTGCACGTCGCGAGTCTGGGGTGGATGGGGGTCGTAAATCCCAGTGATTACCTTGCTTACGACATGACGCCTCGCCCCGATGCCCGGCGGTTCGAGTGCGGTTCATACAACACGGTCGGCATCATCGGTTTGGGGGCGTCGCTGGAGTTCCTGCTCGGGGTGGGCATCGAGAGCATCGAGCGCAGAGTTCTCGCCATCACGGACCTGCTGTGCGATGGCCTGGTGGCGAAGGGGTATGACGTCTATAGTCCTCGGGGCGAGGGCGAAAAATCGGGGATCGTCTGCTTCTCTCATGCAGACCACCGGAGCGAGGACTTGGTCCGCATGTTGGAGGGAAACGGCGTGGTCGCCCGGGTGCGGTCGGGGCGGGTGCGGCTGTCGCCGCATTTTTATAATACCGAAGAAGAGATGGAGAGGGTGCTGGCGCTGCTTCCGTAGATCGCAAGCAGGGGAGTGTTGAAGGAATGGCAAAGAAAGCAAGCCCATACGAACGGTATCGAAGCCCGCTGATCGAGCGCTATGCGAGTGAAGAGATGATGCGCAACTTCTCCGACGCGCGGAAGGTCGGGCTGTGGCGACGCTTGTGGATCGCGCTGGCCGAGGCGGAGCGAGAACTTGGCCTCGACATCACTGCCGGGCAGATTCGCGAGATGAAGCGCTTCCAGGACAACATCAACTTCGACGTCGCCCTTGAGCAGGAACGCAAGGTCCGGCACGATGTCATGGCGCACGTCCATGCCTTCGGCGAGCAGTGCCCCAAAGCCAGGTCCATCATCCACCTCGGCGCGACGAGCTGCTACGTGGGCGACAACGCGGAGCTGATCCAGATTCGCGACGCCATGGAGATCGTGCAGAAGAAGCTCGTCAATGTAATTGACGTTCTTGCGAAATTCGCATTGAGGCACAAAGACCTGCCCACGCTCGGCTTCACGCACTTCCAGCCGGCCCAGCCAACGACCGTGGGCAAGCGCGCCTGTCTGTGGATTCAGGACCTCGTTCTGGACCTGGATGAGATCGAGCACCGCATCGCGGCGCTGCGCTTCCGGGGCGCCAAGGGGACCACCGGCACGCAGGCCAGCTTCCTTGCCCTGTTCAACGGCAGCCATAGCAAGGTGAAGCGCCTGGACAAGCTGGTGGCCGAGAAGATGGGGTTCAAGAAGACGTACGCCGTCACCGGGCAGACGTACCCCCGGAAGGTCGATGCCCAGGTCCTGGCCGTGCTGTCGGGCATTGCCCAGTCGGCGCAGAAGTTTGCCGGCGACATGCGCCTCCTTCAGAACATGAAGGAGATCGAGGAGCCTTTCGGCAGCAGCCAGATCGGGTCGTCGGCCATGGCCTACAAGCGCAACCCCATGCGGTGTGAGCGCATGGCCTCGCTGTCGCGGTTCGTCATCTGCACGTCCCTCAATCCGGCGATCACCGCCGCCGAGCAGTGGTTCGAGCGGACGTTGGACGACTCGGCCAACAAGCGCCTGTCCCTCCCCGAGGGGTTCCTGGCCGTGGACGCCATTCTGGATATTTTCCTGAACGTCGCGTCCGGCCTGGTGGTGCACCCGAAGATGATTCGGCGGCATCTCATGGGGGAGCTCCCGTTCATGGCGACGGAGGAGATCCTCATGGCGGCAGTGAAGGCGGGGGGGGATCGGCAGTTCCTGCACGAGCGCATCCGCCTGCACTCGGTGGACGCGGCGAAGCGCGTCAAGGACCAGGGCCAGTCGAACGACCTGCTGGAACGGATCGCCAATGACCCGGCCTTCGCCAAGATCGTGAACGCGATTCCGAAGCTCACCGATCCGGCGCGGTTCGTGGGCCGTGCGCCGCAGCAGGCGGCGGAGTTTGTCAAGTCGGTCGTCGGGCCGATCCGGAAGCGATACGCCTCTGTCCTGGGCGCCCGGGCGGAACTGAAGGTATGATGTCATAGGAGTGTTCCATGCTGGGATCGCTGAGCGAAGGACCGGGACGCGGTGGATGCAGAAAGAAGGTCGGCATCGGCTGCCTCGTCCTGACCGTTCTGGCCGTGATTGGGATTGTCTGGTTTCTCCGGTTTCTCGTCGCGCCGGGGAAGGTGCCTCCGGCGGAGGCGTTCATCACCCCTGCGTGCCGGGGGTTTCTCATCCTTCGCATTCGTCCCGATGACAAAGGCGTCCAGACCTTTCTGATAGACCGGGAGAAGAAGTTCCAGAAAAAACTGGAAACAGGTAAAGCCAAGCGCCCGCCGTGGATCTTCCGCCAGATGTTCGGCGAGACGCCGGCCCAGCACTGGAAGAAGCTCATGCCTGTCCAGATGGTCTGGACGGTCGGGCGCAAGCCGGGCTTGAAGGAGCTCGAGGGCATGTCCATATTCAGCATGTCGCGGGGAAAGGGCATCTTTTGGGGGCTCCGCTCGCAACTGGTGAAGAGCGCCAAGGGCGCCGAGCTGGCCGGCGAGTATAAGGACAAACAGATCATCCTTTTGAAGGATATCTCTGCTAAAAAGGGAAACGCGAAAGGGTCTGGCAAGGACGAGAAGGAGAAGACGGAGTCTCCCGATGCGCTCGATCAGCCGCCGGGCGCCCCGCTCTTCGGCATGAGCAAGCCGACCACGTATCCGTGGATCACGATATTCGAGACCAGCCTGCTCGAAGCGAGTACGTTTGAAGGCATCAAAGAAGCCATCGACATTGCGACCGATCCGAAGGCGGCGTTCGCCGGCAAGGGGTTCATCAAGTCGGCCTACGAATCATTCGACAAGAACATGGAGGTCATCGGGGCGCTTGCCGGCGAGGAAAAAACGGCGGCCAGCGTGATCACCTATCTACTATCCATGCTCACGACTGAGGAAGAGAAGGAGATTCAGGAGCGGGTGAAGCTGGCGGGCATCCGGGAGCTGAGCGGCTGCGCCGATCTGGTCGGCGCCGACCGAGCGCATGTCCGGATCGAGGCCGTCTGCGCCGATGAGAAGGCCGCGCAGGCCGTCCACTCGGTCTTTTCGGTCGAGCTGGGCGCGCTGCAGGAGAAGAAGTCCATCGGGGCGCTGACCCATGCCGTGGAGGGATCGAAGGTGTCCATAGAGTTCGATGTGAGCGACCTTGACGACTTCCCCCGCGGGGAGCGCGAGCGGCGGGAGAAGGCCAAGAAAGAGATGGAGGAAGCAAAAAAGAAGAAGGTGGAAGATGGCGACGCTGACAGTAATCACTGATCGAAAGCTCTGCACACGCCCCCTGCCGGAGGCAATCCGCGAGGCCCTCACCGGCGGCGCGGACGTGGTGCAGCTTCGGGAGAAAGACCTCAGCGCGCGCGCGCTTCTCGATCTCGCGCGATCCCTGAAGCAGATCGTTTCCGGCGCCCACGCGAAGCTCATCATCAACCACGCAATCGACGTGGCCGTGGCGGCCGACGCGGATGGTGTACACCTGGGCTGGCGATCGTTGAGCCCGGAAGACGCGCGAAAGGCCCTCGGCCCCGGCAAGCTGATCGGCGTCTCGGTCCACTCCATCGAGGAGATGCAGAAGGCCGAGTACGGGGGCGCGGATTACGTCCATTACGGTCCCCTCTTCGAGACGCCGTCGAAGAAGGGACGGCTCGAACCCGTCGGCCGCGAGGGGCTGAGGGAACTGAAACGGACGGCGTCGATTCCCGTCACCGCCGTCGGCGGCATTGACGAGGAGCGGGCGGCGGCTGTCGTCACAGCCGGAGCCGATGGGATTGCCGTGATCTCGGCCGTCATGGCCTCGCCGAATCCCCAGGTGGCGGTGAAGCGCCTGAAGCGAGAGATGGAGTTCGGAGAGATGAAGGCAGGACATCGATGACGAAGATCGCGCGGGTTCTCACCATCGCAGGCTCCGACTCCGGGGGCGGGGCGGGCATCCAAGCCGACCTCAAGACCATCACCGTCCTCGGCGGCTACGGCATGAGCGCCATCACGGCGCTCACCGCGCAGAACACCGTGGGCGTCCGGGCCGTGCATCCGGTCCCACCCGACTTCGTCGCTGCGCAGATCGACGCCGTCCTCTCCGACATCGGGGCCGACGCGGCAAAGACGGGCATGCTGGCCACCCCGGAGATCGTCGTTGTGGTCGCCAATGCGATTGAGCGACACCAGATGAAGAAGGTGGTGGTGGACCCAGTCATGGTAGCCAAGAGTGGCGATGCCCTTCTCTCTCCGGAGGGCGAAGCCGCTCTGCTCGACCTGATCGTCCCACTTGCTTGCGTCCTGACGCCGAATATCCCGGAGGCCGAACGGTTGACGGGACAGAAGATCGAGGAACCGGAGCAGATGGAGGAGGCCGCCGCGGCCCTTCGGGAGAAGGGCGCTCGGTGCGTCCTTGTCAAAGGGGGCCATCTTCGACAATCCGCAACCGACGTTTTGTTTGACGGGAACGAATTCCACCACTTCGACGCTGAGCGGATCGCTACGAAGAACACGCACGGGACGGGCTGCACCTACTCGGCGGCCATCGCGACGGGGCTGGCGCAGGGGCTGGATGTGTTCGAGGCCGTGAACCAGGCAAAGACCTTCGTCACGAAAGCGATCCGGCGGTCACTGGCCCTCGGCCGGGGTTCGGGCCCCCTCAATCACGCGGCCGCTCAAGGCTACTTTGCGTCCCAGAGGCAGGCCTGATCCCCTCCGTCGGGTTCGATGATGTCCCCCACCAGGTAGCTCTGGACCGATCCGTTCAGCATGAGGCAGTTCACGTGGTCGGCGTGCCGGGGCATGGGGCGGATGGGGTCTTCGGTCCAGTACTTGTCTTTCTTGCTCACCCGGCAGTAGTTGGGCGCATCCTCCGGGGTCTCCTTCCATGCCTTGGCCGGCAGGTTCTTGGTCTCGGCGGTCACCTTTCCTGCATCGAGGGCGTAGATCGTGTGCGCCGGGTCTTTGATGTCTCTCAGCTTGACGCACGTGGGTTTCTTTGTCGTCGCCCTGTTCCATATGAAAGTCTGCCAGTTGACGGCGTAGCCGACGTTCGCCCCCAGTTTCCCGGCGCAGGCGAAGACGGCGGGATAATCGCTGCCGAGATACTCCTTCAGGCAGTCTCTCCAGGGCACGACTTTGCCTTTCGGGCTGGCCCATTGGACGGGCGGCACGAATTCGTTGAAGTTGATCGCATACTGCTGCATCGCCATGCCGATCTTGCCCAGGTTCGCCCGGCACTTGGCCGAGATGGCGTCGCTTGCCATCTTCCGAAAGATCGGCGTAAGCGCCAGCACAACAACAACCACGAGGGCGATGATGACCAACAACCCCTTGAGCGTAATGCCGCGAGTTCCTTCAAGAGCGCTGCGCATGACAATCCCCTAACCCAAGAAACACTTGCCGGACAGCACCTATCACTGCCCGAACCGTCGGAGCGTCTCATAGCTCACCGGGTCGAGCTCGACCGGCTTGCCCATGTAGTTGGCGCCGAGAATCTCTTTTTTGGCCACGGCGTTGATGTTGATCCGCACGTTCATCCCCTTAACCCGCCGTGTTACCTCGACCGTGCCGTCGGAAAAATACCGCGTCGAAACCGTCTCCGCGCCCCGGATCATCCCTTCCACGCGGCTCGTAACCTGATCGTTCTGCAGAGCAAAATCCTGGACGGTCGTCTGCGAGTTGATGAGAACGCCCTGAATCTGCTCCAGCAGGTTCCGGTCGGCCACGAGTTGAGCCGCCTTCTCCGCGGCCAGCCGGCCGCGCGTCGTGTAGATCGGGGTGTATTGTGTGTTGCTGAGTCGCACCATCGCCGAGGTGAAAACCGGCGTCTTCAAGCCGAGGGCGACGTTCAGCTTCGCCGTGTCCACCTGCACCCGCACCTGGACGCTCCCATCGTCGCGAGTCTGGCGTTTCGTCACGGCGGCATCCGCCACCAGAGCGCTGAGTTTGTCGTAGATTCCCTTGTTCTCGGCAGCCAGGTCGCCGACGGTCTTCGCCTTGGCAATCGTGGCCCGGAAGACCCGATCACCGAGTTCGCGCAGGGCGGCTTCTTTGGCCGTTGTTTCGTCTGCGCCAATGCCCGTCGCCCGAACAACGGATATCTCTTTGTCTGCTTCACGGATGGTGGGTCGCTTGTAGCGTTCCGGCGCCGCGCCCGAGCCGGTGGCGACGAACTCCGTGTTCTCCCACGTGCTCACCCGCACCCGCTGCATGGCCGCCACGTGGGTGTATTTGCCCGGCTCCCCGGCGCTCTGCACCCGCACCGTGCCCGACAAGACGTCCACCGATGTGCTGCCGTTGTTCGCCACAGAGACGGCGAAGGTAGTCCCCTCGATGCCGGCGATGCTGGTCGGCGTGCCGATGGTGACCTGCTTGCCCTTGGGGATGTTCTTCAAGCGACTCAGGAGCTTCCCCCCCAGGAGATTCAGCTTCGGGGCGCGCGGATCCAGGCCGATCTTCAGTCGCGAGTTCGGTTCGAGGTACACGACGTTGCCCGTGCCCATGTCGATCTTGGCGCTGGACTCGGCGGCCGTCGTCACCACGTCGTCGGTTTTCAGCGGCAGTCCCGCCGTTGCCGTTTCGGTCTTGGCGGTGTCTCCGCCGCGCAGGACATGGACTTCTCCCGAGACCTCGGCCACTTTGATCTGGTCTATCTCGGCGCGGGTGGAGACGGCCAACGCAAACAGAACGCCAACGGCGAACAGGAGGGCCATTACGAAGTGTTTTGCGCGCACGGTTGATTCTCCGAATCTACGCATTCCGTCCAGGTCCCGGCATCATCCGTGAATGCCACGCAAAATTTTACCATGCGTTCTTGATCCGTGTCAACACAAAAGGCACCAGGAGTTTCCCTATCACCTTTACCGTGTCATCGCGAGGCGCCTCGGGACGGCATAGCCGTTCGGCTCCGCCTCTGTGCTGCGAAAGGAGTCAGGCAGAGCCTGACAAATGACCCGTTCCGAGGCAGAGCCTCAGAACGAAAAAGAGGCGACGACGCGATCTCGCACGCTCGATCACCATCGATCCGCCAGATTGCTTCGTCCCGCGAAGCGCGGGACTCGCAAGGACAAGAGCCGCACTTGGGTTGCGGGCAGTGCCCGTGTTAGGATTAAGATTAAGAGTAGAAAAGGAGCGGGAAGACCCGGATGGATATGTAACGGTATTCGCAAAGCCCCATGCGACGCACCGGGGGCTATGAGGAGATACCATGGCGAAGGAGCTTGAGGCGGAGCCCTTCCCGGCTGATGCCGAGCAGCCTGGCCGCCTTGGTGCGGACACCGCCTGTCTCCTTCAGGGCCGCCTCGATCATCTCGCGCTCCAGGGCAGCTACCGCTGCGTCGAGCCGGCCGCGGCGCTTGCACGTCTCGATCAGGTCCCCGTCCTCGCCGATGATCTCCGGGGGCAGCGCATCAACGTCAACGGCCTTGCCGTGGGGCGACAGGACCACCGCACGCTCGACGGCGTTGCGCAGCTCGCGGACGTTTCCGGGCCAGACATGGGCGCGGAGCTTCGCCTCAGCGGCGGGGGTAAACCCCGGCAGAGACTTGCCCATGTCCGCCGCGAAGCCGGTAAGGAAATGACCGGCCAGGATGAGAATGTCGTCGGATCGCTCCCGGAGCGGAGGCAAATGCACCTCGACAACCTTTAGCCGGTAGTAGAGATCCTCCCGGAACTCTTTGTTGCGAATGGCGGTCTTGAGGTCGCGGTTCGTGGCTGCGATGATGCGTGCGTCAATCCGGATGGGTTTCTTTCCCCCCACACGCTGGACCGTCTTCTGTTCCAGGGCGCGGAGGAGCTTGGCCTGCATGGCCAGGGGCATATCGCCCACCTCGTCCAGGAACAGCGTTCCCCCGTTCGCTTGCTCGAGCTTGCCAATGCGCTGCTCGACGCCGGTTGCCGTCCCCTTCTCGATGCCGAACAGTTCGCTCTCCAGGAGGGTCTCGGGGATGGCCGCGCAATTCACGGCGATGAAGGGCTCGCCCGAATGCGGACCGCCGCGATGGATCGCGTGTGCGAGCAGCTCCTTGCCCGTGCCGGTCTCGCCGGTGATGAGCACCCCTGTGTCAACGTCCATCACCTGTTGGGCCAGCCGGCGGACCTCCTGGATCGGCTCGCTCTCGCCGATGATTGCCGCCAGCGATGCCTCTTCACGGGGCGCCCTGCGGAGGCGCACGTTCTCGATGTCCGACTGCTCTTTGGCAGCGCGAAGCTCGTCACACAGCCGAGCATTTTCCAGGGCCGCTGCCAGGAGCGAGGCGATGCCCGTCAGCAGGTTCAGATCATCTCTGGAGAAGGCGCCCGTCACGCCTCGCGCGTCCCACTGCAGGATGCCGACGGCCCGATCCGGCAGGAGCAGCGGCACGCACATGACCGACCCAAGCTCCATCTCCTGCACGCTGTCCGCGCTGCTGAACTCTTCCCGTGCGTCTTTGCAGAGGATGGCGCATCGCGACTCGACGGCCTGGCGGGCAATCGTGCCACTGAACATCTCAGCGGCCGACTCATCTTTTCTCGTCTTGAGCACCCGCATCGCGAGCTCCCGGCCGTGCCGGTCGCACAGCGCAAGGAACCCCCGCTGGGCGGCGGGAAGGACGTCGGACAAGCGCTCGACGACCTCGATCAGAACGGACTCGATGTCCTGTTTCGTCGCGATGGCGACACCGATGTCATGGATCGTCTGAAGGATCTGGCGCAATCGCCTGGCCTCTCCCGCCGTTTGGACGGACTCGATGTGCCGGGCGAACATCGGCCCGGTGGCATCGAGCGTCGCTACCACGTCGAGTGGGGGCTCGGGGCCCGGCTCGACCACCCACCCGACCGGCGCTTCCTGAACTGCGCCCGGATCGTCGAAGACGAGGATGTACTCCCCGATGGCGATCTCCATCCCGCTCACGAGTCGGATGCGGGTGATCTTCCGGCCATCGACGTACGTCCCGGCTTTGCTGTTGAGGTCCTGCAGAAAGAAGTCGCTTCCGTCGTGCTCGATTTTCGCGTGCTGCCGGGAGGCGGGGGGCCCGATCAGCACATCGGCGTCCACGTCTCTTCCGATGAGCATGTCGGGCTTCAGCTCGACTTCACGTCGTACTTCGTCATGATGTCGGACGATCAGTCTGGCCATGCTGCCACTCAGAGAGGCTTGGACATCGGCTCGTTTCCACCCAAGGGGTCGAAGTGCGGTGTCCAGAGGAAGTCATGCCTCGAACCTACTCGATGGGAAGTCCTGTCTACCGTGAATCACTGCGAGAACGTACGGGCCCTCACGGGTCACTTCATAGATTAACCTGTATGAGTACACGATAACTTCCCGCACATCCTCGTCGCCGATTTCCGGAACGGCTCGGCCGATTTTTGGGAAGTCGCCCAAAGTCTCGGACCTGCGACGACCTCCTCAACCACGCGCCGAGCATAGAACGCTGAATCCTCGGCAATGTAGTGGTGAATCCGCTTCAGGTCATCCCTCGCTGGCAGCGACCACTTCACCATGACTTCATTTCGTTTTTCAGTTCTTCAACAGAAATGGTCTCACCGTTCCGAACGGCCTGCCTTCCCTTTCTCACTTTCTCAATCACGTAGAGGCGGTACATGATGTCATCTATGCCTGCGGTTTCGGGCAAGGATGACAGGGCTTTCAGGACTTCTTGTTTGAGGGTAGGCATCTTTCGGCTCCTCCATTACGGGAAGCGAGACTCACCAGCCAGGCGCCTTCAATGATAATTCCACTCTCAGTCTAAACGACAGATTCACATATGTCAAGTCACCTTGCACGTCACTTTGCACCGACTGGCAACGCGGACGCCGTGGCGGAGGATTGACTTCGCTGCCCTGGTCCTCTTATCATTACGAGTTGAGTGTGGCGGCATGAGCCGGATCCGCCCATGAATGTGTTTCAAGTGAGGATGCTATGAGATTCCTACACCACCCGGGCCTGCGGCTCGTCGTGTTCCTGCTCGTGTTCCCTGTTGTGATTCTTGCGAGCGACATTCACGTCATCAAGGAACAAACGCCCATCCCCCTCGGTGGGTCTCGGGCCTTCGAGTTCGGGACGGTGCCTCAGAAGGACACAACCGTCACGCTGGAAATCACGGCCCGCATGAACTTCCCGGCCCTGTCGGGTTCCTCCATGTTTATGAACATGAAGCTTAACGATCACGAAATTGCGGCCGTCAAGAGCCGGACAGTGCTCCGGCTCCTGAACCGCCCGCCGATCTCGCCCGTGGCCCCGAATCTCCCGGCCAAGTGGTTCGGCGGGGGAAAGTGGAGGCTCTTGTATGCGCCTGACTTCGAGGGAGGACGCAAACAAACCTTCTACGTGGGCGATCCCTACACCTTCGTGCTCGATATCACCGACTTGACCAACCCCGCCGCAGAGAACCGGCTCGTTATCACGAACACGGCCAGAAAGGGCAACCCCGCCTTCAAGAAGGGGGGCGGCGAGCTCGTGATCGGTCAGCTCATCATCCACACCAAACCGGGCGCAAGCCCCACCATGGCCCCGGGCGCAACGCTCAAGCCCGTCATCAACACCGGCCAGCCCGCCGCCGGCCCGGCGGAGTATGAGGGGCGTCTGCTGCCCGGCGGGGGATTCGTCCTCATCGCCGGGGGCGAGCGATGGGAGTTCTCCAGCGCCATCTCCTATCCCAATGCCGGCCTGAATCGGCTTGTGCCACGAGATACCCCCGACACGAGCGGCCAGCCGGGGTGGAGGGTGGCCGTGAAGAAGTCGGGGCAAGGAGGAGAGGTTACTGCCATCGGGCCGGACTATCGGATCCGTCGCACGATCCGCTTCACGCCCAGGAAGGTGGCGGTTGCCGACACGATTACGAACGCTCACGCGGACGCACCCCTGGGCCTTCTCGTCCGGCACGATCTGTCGCTGCAAGGCAAGAAGGACCCCCAGGTCCGCATCGCGGGGAATCCCGACCCGTCCGTGGACAATTACTATGCCCCGCCGAACCCGAGTGTGCATGTCGTCGTCGGCAGCATCGGCATGGGCATCCTCTGCGAGGACACCGTCTTCCGCAACCAGGCGCGCCTGTTCTGCGAGGCGAAGCCGCCCTGTGCTGGCATCCGGACGGAGATGCTCTGCCTGCCGCCCGGGGGATCGCGCACGCTGGAGTGGTCGGTGTATCCGGTGGCCGGCCGCGACTACTACGATTTCATCAACCTGGTCCGGCAGGACTGGGGATCGAACTTCACCGTGCAGGGACCGTGGACGTTTTTCAATCCCTATACCATCGTCGAGACGCCCGAGGAAAAACTGCGCGAGTACTTTGACCGCCTCGGCATCAACTACGCCTGCTACTGCGGCGGCTGGGTGGATCATCGGCGCGACAAGAAGAAGATCGGCTTCGGCACCGGCGTGATGGACCCCTACTGGGCGCCGTTCCGGCAGGTGCTGAAGCAGGCCACCGCGAAGCTCCGAAATATCCGACCCGGGATCAAGGTCCTCATCTATTACGACACCCAGCGCGACACCTCCGACGGCGGTGAGCAGCGCTTCAAGGATAGCTGGCTGACGAACGAGAAGGGCCGGCAGCTCACGACCCTGTGGAGCGGGCGATACAGCCTGACGCGGAGCATGGTCGCCACGCTCGATGACACTTTCGGCAAGGCCATGCTCGGCGTCGTCGATCGCTACCTGGATGAGATCGGCGCGGACGGCCCCTACTGGGACGAGATGGAAGTGACGGGCTACGGCGCGCCGCTCATCACCTACAGCATTCCCGACGGCTGTTCGTGCATCCTCGACCCGAAGACCTACACCATCAAACGGCAGATTGGGATTACTCAACTTCTGGGCGAGGGCCACCGCCTCGCCGTGATCGATCGCGTGCGCGCAAAGGGCGGGACGCTGATGGGCAATGGCCCGCCGTGCACGCGAAAGCTCCTGGAGAGGAAGGTGCAGCGCATGGTCGAGATCCAGCACAACGACTCCTGGTGCTACCAGGGCAATCTCGACACACCCCTCGGCTACGCCAGCAGCCGGACGGACTTCGGCAACTGGATTCGCGCGCTCAAGATGGCGACGCTTCTCGTGGGCACGCGATACACCTACGAGCACGAGCTATCGCCTTACGTCTTCCCGTTCACACCCATCGAGCTGCACTATGGTTATCTGTTGGGTGAGGAGCGGATCATCACGCTGCACCCGGGAAGCTATGGGTGGCCGAATGATACGAGCCTCGTGGTCTGCCACCGCTTCGACAAGGACGGCAAACGGCACGCGGCCCACTGGCCGACGGTCTTCAAGAACGGTGCGACGAGGACCCAGGTCGATCTGGGCCAAGACGAAGCAGCGGTGCTCGTTCGCGCTCCATGTCGGCTCTCAGGGCCGGATGGGACAATCATCCGTGACGTGACATGCACAGACGACAGGCTGAGCTTCCTGGCCGAAGGCCGGGGGGAGCTTGTACTGCGTGTGAAAAACGTGGAGTCTACCGTCCTGTTGGATGGCAAGCCCAGGCGCATCACGATTCGCCTCCGGTAGGGACGTCCTTCCTCCAGATTCGGCTTTGACAATCCCGTCGCTGCTGCTATAATAGCCCGACCATTCCTGATCTTGGAGGACGGGTAACTCATTATGGACATGACCATCTACTGTGGCAAGTGCGGCAAGAAGATCACCGTGGATGCCAAAAAGGCGGGACAGAAGATCGTCTGCGTTCGATGTCAGACGAAACTGCCGCTGCCAAGCCGGGCTACGGACGAACCGCAGATTCGGCTCTACTGCTTCGGGTGTGGGCATCGCGTCCGGGCCGAGGTGGACCAGGCGGGCGGGGAGATGCGATGTCCGAAATGCGAGCACGTCATCCCCCTTCCCGAGCTGGACGATACCCTCGTTGGGCTGGCCAAGGACAAGAAGCGATCCCGCAAGGAGGAGGCCGGGGGGGAAGAAGAGGAGAAGGGAGACGAAGACCGGAGAGAGCGCCTTCAGAAGAAACGACCCAAAAAGAAGAAAAGACGTGACCCGCAGACGGTCGATTACAAAATTTCCAAGGAGATGCGGAAAACCATCGACCGGATCGAGCGCGAGAAAGATGTCCGGGACGACGACGAGGAGGACGAGGAGGAAGAAGAGCGAAAGCCTCGCAAGAAGCAACGGCGCCGCGAGGACACCGATGAGTTCGCCGAAGTCGTGCCCATCTCCGAGGGCCCCGGTCCCCTCAAGGTCTTTCTGATTGTGTTCGTGATTTCCCTGTTTATCGCCATCGCCCTGGGCACGGTGTACTACATGGTGATGCAGATGCGCCAGAACGCGGATCAGGATTTATCGACGTCGCGACCCGCCCCCACGCGGTCCGCGGAATGAAAGCAGATGGAGAGTAAAATGCAAGGCAAGCCCCAGGATTGCATGAAGGTCGGCATCATTCATTTCATGGCCTTTCCCGACACGATCAAGGGCGAAGGGCCGATCGTCGAGACGCTGGAGAAGATCTGCAGCGATGACGACTTCCAGGTCGTCGAGCTGACCCAGATCAAGGACGCTGATGTCCGCAAGAAGGCCATCGAGGTCGTCAAGGGCGCGGACATGACCGTCGGCTTCGGCGCGCAGCCAATCATCCTCATCAACAAACTGAACCTGAACTCGTCTGACGCCGGCGAGCGACAGCAAGCCGTCGACGCCGTCAAGGGCGGGATCGATGAGGCCTACGAATGGGGCGCGGCGGGCCTCGCCGTCCTCTCCGGTCCCGTGCCGGATGCCGACAAGGTGGCTGCCGAAAAGAACCTGCTCGTCGATTCGCTGAAACAGCTCTGCGCCTACTCCCGCTCGAAGGGCGACATGCCGATCCTGCTGGAAACCTTCGATCGAAAGCCTTTCGGCAAGAACTGCCTCATCGGCCCCACGACCGATGCGATGGACGTCGCCGACGCCGTGGCCGCTGAGCATCCGTCCTTCGGTCTCATGTTCGACCTGAGCCACATGCCCCTGCTGGAGGAAACCTGCGACCAGATGCTGAGGCCCCCGGGCAAGCACCTCAAGCACATCCACATCGGCAATTGTGTGATGAAGGACGAGAGCCACCCCGCCTATGGCGACGGCCATCCGCGCTTCGGCGCCGATGGCGGGGAGAACGATGTGGATGAGCTGGCCGAGTTCCTGACCGTGCTGAAGGACATCGGCTACATCGGCGAGGGCAAACAGAACATTGTCAGTTTCGAGGTGAAGCCCTACGGCGATGAGACGCCGGAGTCGGTCATCCAAAACGCCAAGGACACGCTCGAAGCGGCGTGGCAAAAGGTCTGATCCGGGAAACGCACCATGAACATCCTTTTCATCGCCCTCGATACGCTCCGCGCCGACCATCTCGGCTGCTACGGCTATCCGCGGGACACCAGCCCCACCCTTGACGCCCTGGCGGCGGAGGGCGCCCGGTTCGACCATTGCATCAGCGAGTGCGCCCATACCGTCCCGGCGTTCACGTCCATGTTCACAGGCCTGTCGCCGATCTCTCACCGTGTGGTGGGGACGAACTGGTGCATGCCGAATGAAAACGTAGACCTCTTAGACGACGGGACGCCCGTCCTCGCGGAAGTGCTCCAGCGGCAGGGCTATATCACGGCGGCGGTGGACAACCTGTTCCACAACATGCAGTTCCACCCCAAGTGGTTTGCGCGCGGCTACGAGCACTACGTCAACACCTCGCCGAAATACATCGAGGGCAAGACCCGGGCCGACCACGTGAACGAGCGCGCCATCCCCTGGATCAGGCAGCACACCAGGGACCAGTTTTACCTCTTCCTCCACTACTGGGACCCCCACCAGCGCTACAGCCCCCCGGCGCCGTTCGACGCCATGTTCCCGGCATCGGGCGAGGGCATGGAGCCGAAGAAGCTAAGCGACAAGCGGAAGTTTTACCCCTGCTGTGGGCCGGCGGACATGGAAGAGGCGAAGTGGAAGCAGATCGCCGCCTACGACGGGGAAATTCGATACGTGGACGACCGCGTCGGACAGATCTTCGACCTGCTCAAGGAACTGAAAATCTACGACCGGACGCTCATCATCGTCAATGGCGACCACGGCGACGACATGGCCGAGCACACCTGCAACTTCGAGCACCGCGAGGTCTACGACTGCTGCATCCACGTGCCGCTGATTTATAAGCTCCCGACCGACATGCAGGCCGGCCACAACACAGGCGTCGCCGTCCCCACACTTGTCCAGCACGAGGACCTCATGCCCACCATCCTGGAGCTGGCCGACGTCAAGGACGTCCCTTCCATGGACGGTCGCTCGGTCCGGGGGTTGCTCATGGGCGGGGCGGCGAAGCACCGCACGGAGACCTTCGCCACGGGCACATGGATCTGGGACACCGGCCACTGGAAGTCGGCGGAGATGTGCGTGCGGACGGAGAAGTGGAAATACATCCGCCGGGCCGACATCACCGGTGTGGTCCCCCACAGCAAGCAGTTGATCGGCCTGTTCCGCCAGAAACCCAACGATTTCATCCAACTCCCGGCCTGCGAGTTGATCGACCTGGAGAACGACCCCGAGGAGCAGATCAACGTCCTCGACGCCAACCCCGACGTTGCCAACAAACTCGACGCCCTCCTCAAGCCCTGGACGGGGTCGGAGTTGTTTGTGGGGTAGGCGTGCCGACTTTCCGGAGATGCGACGTTCCGACAAGAAAACCAAGTTTCATGCATGGAAGAAATCAATGATGAACAAACAGGCGTCCTGCCCGATGTCCTTACAGACGATCCTGCGCACGTTTCTCCTGTTGGCGTGTACGCCTTTGCTTCTCCATGCGAAGACCACCTCGCAGGAGATCATCCAACTGGCCGGGCGCGACCACGGTTTGTGCGTCATCATCGGCTGCGGGGGCAAAAAGAGCCCGGCGCTCGCAGCCGAGCTGGCCGCCTCAGGCAAAATGCTCGTCCACGGCATCGCCCTCGACGATGCATCACTGGGCCGCGCGCGAACAGCCCTCTCCGCCGCCGGCGTCCACGGCCTGGCCACGGTCGAAAGGCTGCCCCTCAGCCCCTTACCCTATCGCGACAACTTGGTTAACATGCTGGTGGTGATGGACTGGGGACGCGCAGCATCGGCAGGCCTGACAAAAGAGGAAGCCCTCCGGGTGGTGGCTCCGCACGGCAAACTCTGCATGCGCAAGGAGGGGAAGTGGGACGTGGCCGAAAAGCCCATGCCGAAGGAAATGGACGAGTGGACCCACCCGACCCACGGCCCGGACGGCAACTGCGTCTCGATGGACACGGTCGTCCACTTCCCTGTCGGCTTCCGGTGGCAGATGGGGCTGCCCATGAACCTCCGCAACCCCAAGCGGGCCGCCAACGCCTGGTCCAGCACGCGCGGCATCGCCCTGACCGGCGGGC
This sequence comes from Planctomycetota bacterium, assembly GCA_013152475.1. Lineage (GTDB taxonomy): Bacteria > Planctomycetota > Brocadiia > JAADGH01 > JAADGH01 > JAADGH01. The sequence goes on along the minus strand of JAADGH010000078.1, from coordinate 83,738 downwards.
GGTGTTTCACGCTGTCCGCGTCGGTCATGGAGAATCTGGCCCCGGCGTATTTCTCCGAGCATGGCATGGATCAGTACGTCACCGCCCGCGACGCCTTCAACGGCCTGTTCCTCTGGCGGACGAAGATCGGGGCCACCTACTATGGCGGGCTTGTCTACCCGAACCGTGCGCCCTTTGTCGCGGTGGGGGACTATGTGTATGTGGCATCGGCAGACGGCAAGCTGCTGGCCCTCGACGCGGCCACCGGCAAGAGGGCGAAGACCTTCGCGACCGCCTACCCACCCGGTAGGATTCTGGTCGATCGAGGCACGGTCGTGTCCGCAGGTTGGATGGGGGGAACCGACGTGGGCGGGTGGCAGGGCGTGGACCGGAGGCGGATGGACTTTGGCGTGGCCGGCGGGGCGATCGAAGCCTTCGATGCAAAAAGCGGCAAGCGGCTGTGGAAGACCGACAAACTGGCCACGTCGATCCGCAGCGCCGGCGGGGTTCTCTTCATGATTCAACGCACGGGGCCGGACAAGCACGAAGAGATGACGTACCCTCCTCGGAAAGGCGAAGCGGCCAAGACCCCCCTGCCGCCGCACCCCGATCAGACCGTGGTCGCCATGGACCTTCGCACCGGCAAGCCGCTCTGGGAGGTCCCATCCGAGACATTCGCGGCCGGCAGCAACCTCAGCGTGGACGCCGCCGGCTTGGGCGTCGTCACGGTATCCCACGACAACGGCGTGAAGACCTCCGCCTTTTCCGCGAAGGATGGCAAGCTGCTCTTCACGAAGAAGACGAACAGCTACACGGCTTTCTACAAGGGCGAGATGCTTCTCGGACCATACAAGTATGATCCCCAAACGGGCGCGCCAACCGGCAAGTCGCCCTTTCAACTATCCCGCACGATTTGCACGCCGCGCTACTTTGTCAACAATATCATCGTGACCAACCGCATGGGCGGGTTCCTCGTGGACGGGAAGACCGTGCTGTATGGCGGCGCGCGGGGCGGATGCCTCTTCGCTTCGATCCCCGCCTACGGGGCCTTCTACACGCCACAGAACTGGTGCCGCTGCGCGCCGGCACAGGTCCCCGGTTTCATCGCCTTCGGCCCCATCGCCGGCGAGCCGACGCCGGAGGAGATGGAAAAGCCCCCCGTCGTGGAGAAGGGATCGGCCTTTGAGGAAATCCAAAATCCAAGATCCAAAATCCAAAATGAGACCGACTGGCCGATGTACCGCCACGGGCCCGAGCGCAACAGCGCAACCCCCGCTGCCGCCCCCGAGAAACTCGACGTGCTCTGGCAGGCGCGCGTTACGGCCCCTGCTCCTGACGGTCTGATCGGGCGCGACTGGAAGAGCTATCTGAACAGCCCCGTCACCGCACCGGTCGTCGCGGGGGGCATCGTCGTCACCGCTGCGATGGACCGGAACCAGGTCGTTGCCCTCGACGCCGCCACCGGCAAGGAGCGGTGGCGCTGCACCGTGGGCGCACGGATCGACACGCCGCCGACGCTCCATCAGGGCGCGTGCATCTTCGGCGCACACGATGGGGATGTCTATGCCCTCTCGACCAGGGACGGACGCCTGGCCTGGCGGATGCGCGCCGCGCCGAGAGACGAGCGAATGGTATCCTATGGCAAGATCGAATCCCCGTGGCCCGTGGTGGGGACGGTGCTGGTGGCCGACGGCCTGGCCTACGCATCCGCCGGCCGGACGCAGGGGTCCGACGGCGGCATCGTCGTTCGCGCATTCGATCCGGCGACCGGCAAGATCGCCTGGTCCAGGACCATTGCGCCGAGTCAGAACCGCGGTCAATATCGAAAAATGCGGCGAAACGATCTCCTCCTCAAGACGGGCGACCTCGTGCAAGTGATGGCGACGCGGATGGACCCAAAGACGGGCGAAGTCCGAAAGAACCCGACCTTCGAATACGAGCAGTTCCTCAACCGGCAGCGGCGAGCCAAGGCGCGGAAAAAGGAGTTCAAAGAGACAATGACCCTGGAGGAGATCGCGCCGAGCATCGGCCTGGAGGGGTTCATCTCGTGGAACTGGACGCGCCTCGGCAACCGCAAACACATGACGATGAACTTCGGCAACATCCGCGGCGACATGGCGTCGTGGGACGATGGGATGGTCTGTGCCGTCGCCAGGGAGGGCACGACGATCACCGCCGTGAAGCGGGAAAACGTCGGCCCCTTCGGACACAAGGTCGGTGCGCCGGCATGGAGGGCGCCACTTCCCGCGGGGTACCAGGCGACGTCACTTATTCTTTGTCCCAATGCGGTGGTCGTCGGCGGTGGGGCCTATAAAGCGGGTTCGAGGGAGGGCCGCGGGTTCGTCATGGCGCTCTCCCGCGACAAAGGAGAGAAGATCGCCGAGTGCGCCTTCGGCGCGCCCCTGTCCTACAACGGCCTCGCCGTCGCCGCAGGCCGGGTGTATGTCGCCCTGGCCGACGGTTCGGCGGCGTGCCTTGGGAGAAAGGGGATTCGACCGTAGCATCTGCAGTGGAAGTCGCCGGGCTTTCGATGGGCCATGCACTTGGCCGATTCTCCGCGAATTTTCTCTTGACACTCCCGAAGGGGACTGCTATGATTATATGTTGTCCCGCGAGGGGACTGGGGCAAGGGTCCTTAGCTCAATTAGGCAGAGCACCTGACTCTTAATCAGACGGTTGTAGGTTCGATTCCTACAGGGCCCACCAGTACATAATCCCGTGCGGTTGCGGCGAGAGTGGCGGAATTGGCAGACGCGCCAGACTTAGGATCTGGTTCGCCGCAGGGCGATTGGGGGTTCGAGTCCCCCCTCTCGCACCAGCCCCCACCCGCAACAGGCGCGGGTCCAGACGTGCGTTGGTAGAGCGGGTGTAGCTCAGCTGGTAGAGCACTAGGTTGCCAATCTGGTTGTCGTGGGTTCGAATCCCATCACCCGCTCCATTTTTTTGTCTTTTGTTTTTGACTTCCTGACTTGCACAGTGAGGCGATCGAATGCCGGTTGAGGTTCAGGACACAAGTCCCCAGGAGAAACTCCTCAAGTTTCAGATCCCCCAGGCTGACGTACAGAAGCTCATCGACGAGCGGGTCGATACCGAGATTTCCCGCATGCGCGCCCGGAAAGGCGCGACGCAGGACGACATCCGTATCCAAGTGGAGGAGAAGAAGGGCGAGCAGATTCGCAATGGCGTGAAGCAAGAGATCATGGACGAAGCCTATGAGGATGCCATCCTCGAGAAGAAAATCTCTGCCGCCGTCAAGCCCGAGTTTGCCAACGTTGTCTTCGATCCCGGCAAGGATCCCGCCCTCACCTTCGACGCGCCCGTCAAGGTCTGGCCGGTGTACGAGATCGAAGAGGTCGGGCCCTGCAAGAAGCATGTGAAGGTCACCATCTGCCAGGAAAAAATCATCGCGGCAGTTCAGGAGAGCCTGGAGGACATCCAGGAAAACGCCGCCATCAAAGGCTTCCGTCGCGGCAAGGCGCCCTTCCGACTGGTCGAACGGCAGTTCGGCAAGGACGTGCGCACCGAGATCAAAAACCGCCTCATCGCCGAGGCCTTCGACATCGTCACCAAGCAGGAAAAACTCTCCCCCCTCGGCGACCCGGACATCAAGATCAAGGGGGAGGAAGAGGAAGAAAAAAAGGCCGAGGAAAAGGAGGGCGAAACCAAGGCCGAAGAAACCAAGGCCGAGGAGAAGGAAACCCGCCTCGAAGACGACCCCATCGAGTTCGAGGTCACCCTCGAGATCGAACCGGACTTCGAGGTCGAGGGATACAAGGGCCTTACGCTCCAGGAGCAGCCCAAGGAACCCACCGAAGAAGAAGTCCAGACAGCCATCGAAAACCTTCAGGTTCGCGCCGCCGACCTGGAAAAGGTGGACGAACCGGCGAAGGAGGGCGACGCCGTCCTCTGCGACTACAAGGTGACCGTGGATGGCGAGGTGGTCTCCGATGCCACCGATGCCGAGCTGGCGGCGACGGGCGTGAACATCACCGGCCTGCCCGCGCAGGAGGCCGCAAAGCTGCTCATCGGCTCGAAGGCCGGTGACGAGAAGAAGGGCAAGTTCAAGCTCACCGACGCCTTCCCCAAGGAAGAGTTTCGCAACAAGGAGGCCGACGCCGTCTTCACCATCAAGGAGGTCCACCGCCTCAACAAACCCGAGGTCAACGATGACTTCGCCAAAGAGCTCGGCTACGAATCCCTGGACGAACTGAAGAGCGACCTGCTCGAGCGCCTGCGGCGGAACAAGGAGCAGGCCGTCCGGCAGGACCTGGATCGCCAGGTCGCCGATCAGCTCCTCGACAAGTTCAAGTTCGACCTGCCGGAGGAGCTGGTCAAGCGCCAGGCCGACATGAACACCCAGCGCCAGCAAATCACGCTTCTGAGCCGCGGCGTACCGCGCGAGGACGTGAGCCGGCATTCCCAGGCCATCCAGGAGGCCAGCCAGTCCTCCACCGAGCGCGAATTCCGCCTCCACTTCATTCTTGAGAAAATCGCCGACAAGGAACGGATCTATACCACGGAGCAGGAGGTGGAGGAGCGCATCTCCGCTATGGCTATGCTGCGCAGCGTCTCGCCGAGCAAGCTAACTCAGCAACTCGAGCGCACCGGCGCCGTCTCCACGCTCCGCCGCCAGATGCGCGAGTCGAAAACGATGGACTTCCTGATCGAAAAGGCGGAAGTCACACCCGCCAAGGAAGAGCCGAAAGAAGAAAAGAAGGAAGAAAAGAAGGAAGAGAAGAAGACGGAAGAGAAGGACGAGACCCAGGAATGAACGAACGGGACTTCGAACGGATCTACAAGGCCATCGAGCGCGGCGACCCGCCCCGCGCGGCAGTCCTGCCTACCGTGTATGAACGGACCGGGCGGGCGGAGTACCGCCACGACATCTTCTCGCGCCTGCTGGCCGACGGCATCGTCTTCCTGGGCGATCCCATCGACGACTTCATCGGCAACATCATCGTCGCCCAGATGCTGTTCCTGCAGAACGAGCGAAAGAAACAGGACATCAGCCTGTATATCAACTCCCCTGGGGGATATGTAAACGCCGGCCTGGCGATCTATGACACCATGCAGTTCGTGAACTGCGACGTCGCCACCTTCTGCATCGGCCAGGCCAGCAGCATCGCGGCCCTGCTTCTGGCCGCCGGTACAAAGGGCAAGCGCCACGCACTGCCCAACGCGCGCATCCTCCTGCACCAGCCGGCGGGGAGCCACTACGGCACGGCCGCCGACATCGGGATCATGGCCGAGGAGATCGTCGAGATCCGGGAGCGGCTCAACCAGATCATATCGCACCACACCGGACAGCCCGTGGAAAAGATCCGGGAGGACACCGACCGGGACTTCTATCTCTCTGCGGAGGAATCTCTGGACTACGGCATCGTCGACGAGGTGCTCGGATCGTTGAAGGACTTGCAGCAGGAAACGGCCAAGAAGTAGGGCGGCGCCTCACACAGCTTTTTGAGACGGGGTGAGGACATGACCAGCAAACCGAGAGGGTCGAAGTCGAAATCGAAGCGTAACCAGCGGTGCTCCTTCTGCGGAAAAGCGGGGAGCCAGGTACGGGGGCTCATCGCCGTCCCTCCCAACCTTCTCATCTGCAACGAATGCGTCGATCTCTGCCACGCCGTCATGCAGCACGAGATCAAAGGCGCGGCGGCATCCAAGCGCCCCTCCAAGCGCAGCATTCCCGCCCCGGCGGATATCAAAACCGGCCTCGATGAATACGTCGTCGGCCAGGAACGGGCGAAGAAGATCATCTCCGTAGCCGTTCACAACCATTACAAGCGCCTCATCGCCGACATCGGCGACGACGTGGAGCTGGACAAGAGCAACGTCCTTCTCATCGGTCCCACCGGCTCGGGCAAGACCCTCATGGCCCGGGTCCTCGCCCAGATGTTGGACGTGCCCTTCGCCATCGGCGACGCTACCACCCTCACCGAGGCGGGCTATGTCGGTGAAGACGTGGAAAACCTCCTCCTTAAGCTCATCCAGGCCGCCGACTTCGACGTGCAGAAGGCCGAGCAGGGCATCCTCTACATTGACGAACTCGACAAGATCGGCCGAACCACCCAGAACGTCTCGATCACCCGCGATGTCTCCGGCGAGGGCGTGCAACAGGCCCTGCTCAAGATGCTCGAGGGCACCATCGCCAACGTGCCCCCCCAAGGCGGGAGGAAGCACCCGGAGCAGCAGTTCATCCAGATCGACACGTCGCGCATCCTCTTCATCTGCGGCGGCACATTCAGCGGCATCGAGCAGATCATCAGCCGCCGCGTCGGCCACCAGATGATCGGCTTCGGCGTCGAGAGCGAAGAGGATACCGAATCGCTGGGCGTCCTGCTGAACCAGGTGGAGCCGGACGACCTTATCGAATACGGCATGATCCCCGAGCTCGTCGGCCGCCTGCCCGTCTTGGCGTCACTGAACCCGCTGGGCGAGGCCGAGTTGGTGCAGATTCTTACCGAGCCGCGCAATGCGCTCGTGAAGCAATACAAGAAACTCTTCACCATGGAAAACGCAGAGATCGAGTTCGCCGAGGAGGCCCTGCACGAGATCAGTCGGCGCGCCATGGAGCGCGACACGGGCGCCCGCGCCCTGCGAGCCATCGTCGAGGACGTCATGCTCGACATTATGTACGACCTCCCCTCCATGGCCAAAGGCGGCAAGTACCTCATGACCCCGGCGGTCATCCGGGGAGAGCAGTCCCTCTTCGAATCCCACCCGCCCGAGACCGAGGCCGAAAAAAAACGCGACATCGCCTGATTCGTAGAGGAATACCCCCCGTTCTTCATCCTAATCCCCTTCTGCCGCTTGCTGTAATTCCAAATTAAGATTAGGATTAAGAGCTGGAAGTTACAGGATATGGGTTCGCACATGGAAAAGACAGCCGTGGCAAAAGAAGTCGTTTTCTGCCTCCTCGACGCCGTCGGCAACACGCCGCTGCTCGAGCTGGCCAAGCTCGGCCACGACGCCCGGGTTGTCACCGTCCTCCCTGACCGGGCAGAACGGTAACCTTAGCACGGCGCTGATTTAGCACGTAAGGCGGGCCATTGGCCCGCCGAATCGAGAGACAGGAAGTCATTCTGTGCCACGCTCAAACTCGTTTGAGCGTGTCTTTCCTTGGGAAGGGTATCATCGGGTAGCCAGCTTCATCCTCGGAGGATCCCGTGAAGCAATTCAAGACCGCCGTCCTTAAGGCCGCATCCGCCCTCGCCCCCGAGGCCATCGAGCTCTCCGACGCCATCTGGGACTGTGCAGAGGAACCCTTCAAGGAGTTCCGGTCCTCTGCCCTCGTCCGGGCGGCCCTGGAGCGGCGTGGGTTCATAATCGCGAAAGAATTCAGGGCCATGCCCACCGCATTCGTCATGAATTGGGGCACAGGCCGGCCGCATATCGGCGTCCTCGCCGAATACGACGCCCTGCCCGACTGCGGCCTGAAGAAGGGGACCTGGGGCCATGGCTGCGGCCACAACCTGTTGGGGGCCGGCAGCACCCTCGCGGCCCTGATCGCAAGACGGGTTATGGAGCAGTCCCGCAGACTCCGCGGCACGATTTCCCTCCTCGGCTGCCCCGCCGAAGAGACCCTCGCCGGCAAGGTCTACCTGGCCCGCGACGGCGCATTCAACGGCTACGACGCCATCCTGGCCTGGCACCCATCCGCCGGGAACAGTGTCAGCCGCCTCGGCGGGTCGGCGATGGACAGCATGGCCTTCGAGTTCTTCGGCCGCACCGCCCACGGCGCCTCGGCCCACATGGGCCGCAGCGCCCTCGATGCGCAGGAACTCATGGACCACGCGGTCAACATCCTCCGCGAGCACATCCCCGAAAACGTCCGCATCCACTCCATCCTCAGCGTGGGCGGCACGGCGCCGAACGTCGTGCCCGAGTACGCCCGGTCCTGGTACTATATCCGCGCCAAGGACCGCAACGAGGTGGACGAGATCACCGAGCGCGTGGTGAAGTGCGCCCGGGGCGCCGCCAAGGCCACGGAAACCCGGGTGAAGACAACGCTCCTGGCCGGCATTTACAACCGCCTCCCTAACGATGCGATGGTCGATCACATGCAGACCTGCTTCAAACTCATCGGCCCGCCTCGGTTTACCAAGAAGGACAAGCAAACCGCAAAGAAGCTCGGCCTCAAGCCCGACTTCAACACCAAGATCGGCGAGATCGGCCGCACCGCCGGCCGGGCGTCGTCGGATGAAGACACCGTCTCCTGGGTCGCCCCCCTCGGCCGCATCAACGTGGCCTGCTCGGCGAAGAACGTGGCGGGTCACCACCGCGACATGACCCGCCAGGGCAAAACCCTTTACGCCCACAAAGGCATGGTCCAGGCGGGGAAAGTGCTCGCCCTCGGCGCGCTGGGGCTGATGGCCGATGCCAGGCTGCGGGGCAAGGTGCAGAGGGAGTTCAAGAAGCGGACAAAGGGCTTCAGGTTCGACCCCATCGTGCCCAAGAACCAGCTCCCGCCCATCCGCGACCGCATTCCCCCCGCCCCGCCGCAGCCGGAGTAAGAGAAGAGAACAATGCCCCTTGCATCGGTCGAGCGGATATGGTACGTTCCATGCCGATGCATTGGCGCACATCAGGTTCTGCAAGGAGAGATGGATGAGACTTCTCGCCACACTGGCAATCGCCGCGATCCTGTTTTCGATGACCAACCGTTCCGACGCCCAGGCCAAAAAGAAGAAAAAGCGAAGGCCCAACCCAGCCCTCAAGCCAATCGAGGACGAACCGGGCCTGCCGCGGGCGCTGCTGATCGGCGACTCTATCTCCATCGGCTACACCCTCCCCACCCGCGCGCTGCTCAAGGGGAAGGTGAACCTGCACCGCATCCCTGCCAACGGCGGGGACACCCGGCGCGGGCTTGACCAGCTTGACAAATGGCTCGGCGACAAGAAATGGGACGTGATCCACTTCAACTGGGGCCTGCATGACCTGAAGTATATCAAGGGCAGACAGCAGGTTCCTATCGACCAATATAAGAAAAACCTGACGGAACTCGTCGAGCGCCTGAAAAAAACCGGCGCGAAGCTCATCTGGTGCGCCACCACCCCCGCGCCCGAAGGCGACCTGAAACCGAAGCGGCTGAACAGCGACGTGATCGCCTACAACGAAGCAGCCAAGAAGATCATGGACGCCAACGGCATCGTGATCGACGACCTCTACACCCTCGCCCTGCCGAAGCTGAACGAGATTCAACGCCCCGTGAATGTCCACTTTACCCCCGAAGGATCTAAGGTCCTCGCAGAGCAGGTGGCCGACTGCATCCTGAAAGCCCTGGGCCAAAACTAAGTGACATATCCACTTCCCTGTGATGGAGCGAAGGCCGCACATTGCAATTACGAAATACCGAAGCGCGTCTTCGACGCCGTCACCGGCAGGGACCTTACGGCCCGGAAAACCGACCCGGGCCTTGAAATCACCGTGTCCGCATTCGAGTATATGGCCGTGGTCGTGGCCGAGGTGGAGTCGATGGAAACGATGGAAAGGAACCCATTGAGCCGGCCGCGCGGATTCAGAAGGTTTCCATCTTTGTCATTGCATCGCGTCTGTCGGTGTCCTACCATAAGCAAAGAGAATGTTTTTGTTCGACACGAGAGAGTAGAAGGAGGGAATCGACCGAGGAATAGAAACCGCTTCGATCAAGATACTTGCGTTCTTAGCGGCGGACCATGTACGTGGATGCGCCACCAAGAGGAAATTGAAAAGGAGAGACGATGAAACGGATCGCTATGGCCATTGCCGCGTTGGGCCTGTCGCTGTCTTTGATTGCCCTGGCTGACGACGCCAAGAAGACCGGACAGGATGAGCTGAAGACCCCGGGCGAGAAGCTGAGTTACGCCTTTGGCATGGAGATTGGGGCCTTCTTGAAAAAGCTCCCCGAGCAAATGGACCTCACCATGTTCTGCCGAGGAGTGAAGGACACGTACGAAAAAAAACAGACACTCCTGACGCCAGAGCAGGCCGTCGAGGTGCGGAAGGCCGCGATGCTGAAGATGCGGGCGCAACGCGCCCAAGAGGCTGGGGCCCTCGCCAAAAAGAACCTGGCGGCCGAACAGGCGTTCCTCGCCGAAAACAAGAAGAAGGACGGGGTCTCCACCACCGAAAGCGGTCTGCAGTACAAAGTGGTGCGCCCTGCCGCAGGGCCGAAGCCCAAGGAAACCGATGCGGTCAAGGTCCAGTATCGCGGCACGCTCCTCGACGGCACCGAGTTCGACAGCTCCTACAAGCGCGGCCGCCCCGCAGTGTTCACGGTGGGCAAGCTCATCCGTGGCTGGAAGGAAGGCCTCCAGCTTATGAACGTCGGGAGCAAGGTCCGGCTCTTCGTTCCCTCGAAGCTTGCCTACGGACCCCAGGGACGCGGCCCGACGATCGGCCCGAACACTATGCTTATCTTCGACGTGGAGCTGCTCGGCATCGAACCGGCCGCAAAGTAGCCATCTCACGCCGGATACGTTGAGGACCCATGATGAGAGGACGCGTAATCGTGGGAAAAGAGATCGGCGCGCTCTGTATTCTCCTGCTGTCCGGGAGCATACCCGCGGCCGACAAGCCGGTCGAGGAATGGATCTTTCCTAAACGCGAAGTTCACCGCGAAACGACCTTTGTTGCCCAGAACAAGGCCCTCGGCGCAGTCGTCTACCCCGCCGGAAAGGAGGCCTACCGCGGGCTCGCCGAGCGTGTTGCCGGAGCGGTCAAGAAGGCCACCGGCGTGCCCCTGCCCGTGTTGACGGACAAGGCCGCAACCACCGAATGGTGCGGGGCGATCAAACCGGAATACCGGCGCCGACCGTTGGTGGTTCTCGGGGACATCAACGCGAACCGCGCTACATTCCCGATCTACTCCCTTTACCTGTGCGAGTGCGACGCCAACTACCCCGGCAAAGGCGGGCGCGTGGTGCGGACGGTCTTTGCGCCATATCACTACACCGCCAACTTCATCCTCCTCGCCGGTCCGGGGATCGAGGAGACGACGGCGGCCTCCGAGCGGTTCATCGAGACGATCCAAAAACACGGTAGACCGGGGTTGCTGACCATCCCGCCGCTGCTGGACCTCAAGCTCGGCGCGGCTTGGCAGGACATGGCGCGCAGGGCCGCCTCGGAAAAACCCGTTGATGCCTCGAAGCGCAATGTCGGCACGATGGGGATCGCCGCGGCCGCGAGGCGCTACCTGATCACCGGCGAGCTCGCCCCGGCGCAGACCGTGCGAAACTGGTTCGTCCATCGGGCGAAGGTCCCAAGGGGTTATGTCACCAGCGACTACCAGATGGAGGCGCTGACGCGGGCATGGGAGCTCACCTGCGACTCCGGCATCTACACCGCCGATGAAATTCGCAATATCGAAACAAAGCTTCTGCACACATTATTCTATCAGCAGAATCAGTACTGGCGAAGAAGCGGGCCGCGTGAAAGTCTCGGCACGCGCCACCAGGTCGCGGGCAGCTTCGCCTTCCTCACCCTCGCCGAGGCGCTCCGGCGCCACTGCCCCGACGATACGGACGTCGCCAAGCGGCTTGACCGATGGATTGCCGAGGTCAAGTCCTACTTTGCCTGCTTCCCCGCCCGCCGCAGCTACCACGGCGAGCGCGACTCGAACTCGGTCTTCCAGGTCATGGGGCTCCTCTTCCAATATGCCTTTCGGGAGGGCGAGCTGGACATCTTTAAGAACGGCACGGCGCGACAGGGCATCCGAAAGGCCGTGGCCGTCATGGACAACCTCGGCTACGGCGCGGGCCTGCAGGACTACGAGGACACCTACCCCGGCCACGTCCGCACGAGCTATCTCACCGGCGAGCCGCTCGCCCTCGCCGCGTTCTACTACCGCGATCCACACATGAAATGGCTCACGCAAAACTGGCCCGGCTGCGATTTCCGCACATGGTTCGCCCACGGTTCCGGCATCGAGCACACCTATGCCACCGGCGATACGCTGGACGCCACTTCACCCACCGGACCGGACTTCCGCGGCTTTGTCGCAGCGGCGGCGCTGGGCGACCGGCTTGAGCGCAACCGGAAAAAGGGACGGACGAAAGTGTCGAAGGCCCGCGCTTTCGACAAGCTCTGCCTCCGCGAAGCCTTCGACCCGAAGGCCACCTACCTCTGCGTCCAAGGCATGGAACCGCTGATGGACTGGCGCGACGACGCAAACTGTATCGTCCGCATGACCGAGCGCGGGCGCATCTGCCTGTTCCACAACAACAAGTGGCCGTCACGCTTCCACAAAAACGGTGTGCTGGTCTCTCCCGGTTTCTCGACGCCGCCACCCCGCGCGGCACGGCTGGACCTCGTCGCGAACTTCGATGGCGCTGCGTTGGCACAGACGGCCCTGTCGGACTATCGCGGCACGGAATGGGTCCGCCGGATCATGTGGGTCAAGGGCGGCTTCACGCTCGTCTTTGATGACGTCATTGTCCAGCAGCCGGGCGAGTATTCGGCCCTGTGCGCATGGCGCACACCCGTCCCCGCGACCCTCGACGGGCGGCGATGGAGCTCCCGTCTGCGCGGCGTCGACTTCCATGTCGTCAGCGATGCGCTCCTGCCCGCCACCACCCAGACTGAGCCCATGGTCGGATGGGAGGTCGGCCTGCGGGGGAGCGGACTCCGGCAGATTCAGCACGTCACCGCTGCGAAGGGAGATGTCGTTCGGTTCCGCAATCTTCTCTACACCGACGCCGCCGACGCGCCGGCGGGGCTCGACATTCGGCGGGTGAACGATCACATAGTGGCTGTCGTGTCGAAGGACGCACGATGGCTCGCGGGCCGGGGGCCGGTGTCCGTTGATGGCATCGAAACAGATGCGGCCATGTTTGTCATTGGGCCGAGCAGGGCGTTCCTGGCACGGGCCACATCCCTGCGCATCGGCGGCAAGACGTTGTGGCAGGCCCCCAAGCCCAGCGACGCAGTTGTTGACACCAACGTTGCCGGTGTGCTCGAGGCGATCTGGTCGGGGGCCGGGAATCCGACCGTGGCTCCCCCGCCAGCCGGCCCAGCAACCGGTCCGTTCCGTGTGGCATGGACGTATGACGACTTCCTGCGCCCACCGGCCCCGATCCCGGGGATCAAGGTGACAGCCCGAGGCGGGAACGCGACCGGTATGGAGTTCATCGCCGACGGTGAGTTCCCGATGCACCTCGGGCAGTGCGCCCGCTTCGACGGCGCGCCGGACCTTGTGGTGGACTTGTGCGAGGTCACGCGGGTGACCGGCATCCGCCTCTGGACCCGCTGCCGAAAGAACGCACCCCCAGCGGGAGAGCGGGCCATCAATGCGCGAATCGCCTTCTCCGACAGCCCCGAGTTCGCAGGCGCAAAAGAACAGACGATAGCCCTGAAGCCCGCCATTCGGTTTTGCGAATTGTACAAAACCGAGATGTACGCCTGCCGCATCCAAGAAGCCATGAGCCTCGATGCCACGGCGCGATTTGTGCGCATTGTTCTGCCCGACACCGTAAAACAGATCGCCGAGCTGGAGGTCCTGGGGGCGGACAAGGCGCCTGCCGACCTACTGGAGGTCTGCGCCGCCGACCTGGATGGGCAGGGGGACAAGGAGTTTGCGGTAACGGCCCGCACCGGCGAAGTGACAGCGCTCGATGCGTCGGGCAAGAAGCTCTGGTCGAAACAACTGCCCGGCGAGCCGCTTTCCCTGACGGCGGGGGACTTCAACGGCAACGGGCGCGACGAGGTGATGGTGTCGGCACTTGACGGCGGGGTGCACTGGTTCGACGCGGAGGGAGCCGACCATCACATCCCCGCCTGGCCGCAGAAGTGTGGCAAGGTCCAGTATGACCTGGAGTTCGGCCTGCCCACGCCGGGCAAGCCGCGCCCCCTATTCACATCGTCCTATTATGACATCGCCCTGCTCCGCTTCGGCGCCGAGCCGCTGTCGCAATACGCCTACGGCATGTGGGATTACGACCTCCTCGCCCCCACACGCGACCTCGACGGCAAGGGTGGGCCGGACTTGATCGTGCACGACATCTACGGCCGCACCACGTGTCTCGACAGCGAAGGGTTGAAGCCGGGTCGCGTCTGGTCCAGCGTGCGCGGCCGGTTGTCGCACTGGCGGCTGATCGATGCGCCCGGGGCGAAACTGCCGCGCCTGCTTGTTGTGGGCTGGGACGGCCTGGCGATGTATGAGATCTCGCCGACAGGACGGCCGACGGTGCGGTGGCGGCAGGAGGATGGCGTCCGGCTCTTCTGTGCTACCGTGACCAACGGCGACCGCATCCTCGTCGGCAGGGCCGACGGGTTCATCGCCGAGTTTGACCTCAACGGCAAGCTTGTCGGCTGCCACTGGGTCGGCTGGCCGGTGAAGGCCATTGTACAAATTCGCAAAGCAGGAAAACAGACGTATGTCCTCGCTGGCACAGACGGCGGGGTGTTCTGCTTTGATGGGTCGTGGAAGCGGGTCCAGACCTTGCCCGGCGCGTGTGTGAGGCTGCTGCCGGTTGGGGTCGGCGTCGTTGCCCTGTTCCATGATGGCGAGGTCCGGAAGCTGGTGCTCGCCGACTGATCCTCCGGATGCCACTCAGGCTTTCCGGACGCGATACGGCCGGGCGAGATCAAACGTGATGGAACCCCTACGGATTCGATGGAGGGTGGTCATGCGCAAGGCAACACGCGTCCTGATGTGTCTCGGGATTTTCTGCCTTTTCACGATGTTGAGTTGTGAGGAGGTCAAGCAGGCGGCGGGGGCTGACACGATCAAAATTGTCCTGCCCGACTACGGGAAGGACCTGCGGGTCTTCAACGCGCCGATCAAAGAACCGGTGCACTGGACGCAGTTCGTCGTCAACGCCGGCTGGGGCGGAGGCGGCGGCGGGCGGGAACGCATGGGCGGGTGGATCGACAGGCACTTCCCCCTGATCGACTACGTGGACCGCTCGGCTGACTACACGAGCCATGCGTGGCTCAAGCACCACGGCATCTGGCACGAGGTCTACGGCAGCAACGAGTACCAGGAGACCATTCACTTTCACGAAGAAGGCGCGAAAAAACTCTTCTGGAACAACGGCATCGCCCGCGACATGAACGGCGAGCGCGTCCTCAGTTCCCACTACAACACAAGCGTCGAGTGGTGGAAGAAGAAGATCGGCTGGGACGCCTTCATTGTCTGCAACAACGCCCCGCGGTGGTGGTCGGTGATCAACTACGACCTTCTCACCAGCCCCCTCTTCGGCGACTCCATGAGCCAGGACAACATCGGCGGGCCGACCAGCCGCATCGGCAAGGGAGCGCACGGCCGGTACTGCGATTACTGCAATCGGAAGTTCTTTCACTATCTCGAAACCACCAATCGTCTGCCCGAGTTCCGCAAGAGTTACAAACACATCCGCGACTACGTCCAGGCCAACCTCATGGACCAGTTTCGCAAGCTCCCGCCGTCCGACATCAAGGAGCGCTTCTCCCCGGCCGAGGCGGAACGCCTGGCGAAACTCTGCGACGACCCGGTCATGGCCGAGTACATGAAGTTCCTCTACCTCTCGCACATTCACAACCTCATGCGCTATTACCAGGACCAGAAAGTGATCGCGAAACGCCTGGGCAAGCAGTACAGCGTCCACGGCAACCAGGGCGGGGGGTTCATGGGGCCGAACGCCTACCAGATCGCACTATCGGATTTTGTGGATACCGTCTGGTTCGAGTCGGCGGGCGAGTCCGCCTACGACATGTTCAAGTATCACTGGAACAACTGCTGGGGCGCGTTCCGGTTCGAGATCGGCCGGGCCATGCTGCGCGGACGGAAGCCGCTCATGTGTATGGCCAAGTTTCACAAAAAGGAACGCGATCTTGTCGAGCACGAGATCGCCGAGCCGTGCGCCGGTGGCGGCGTGCTCTTCGTGAAGCAAAACACCTTCGAGAAGGAACCGGAGCTACAGAAGCTCCTCCAGAGCTACTTCGAGCTGCGCCACCGCCACCGCGCCCTCTTCGCCAACCACGGCAAGCGTCGCCTCTGCCAAGTGGCGCTCGTCCATTCGATCCCGACATTCATGTATCGCAACTACCAGACCGCCGTCGCCGCGCCGCCGATGAATGCCCTGTCCGGCATGGCGCGGGCCATGGAGGAGGGGCACATCCCCTTCGACGTGGCCATCCTGAATCACCCTGAAATCCACGACGACTATGCCTCGCTCGACGACCTGAAGCGTCACCGGCTCATTATTCTCCCCGAGGTCGAGTGCCTTTCCGACGCGCAGACCGAGAAGATCGGCAAGGCCCTCGACGCAGGCGTGACAGTCGGCCTCGTCGGAAATGTCGGTGTCCGCGATGAGAACTACAAGCCGCGCGAGACCGATGTCGTAGCCGCATGGAAGAAGCGCGGCACGGTGGTCGACCTGACGCCCGATCCCAACTTCACGCCGAGCCGAACGAAGGAGAACGATCAAACCCGCGCGACGACGGCCTCGGCAATTTCGCTTCTGCGAAAGGCGCTGGGCAACACCCCGCTCATCCAGGGCGACCTGCCCTGCCTGCTCTGGGTGAAGCCGTGGGTGCACGACTGCGGCGTCGTGTCGCTGCACTTCGTCAACTACGACATCGACTTCGAGACCGGCAAGGCCGCGCCGACGAAGCCGGTGAAACTTAGCGTGCGCCTGCCGAAGGACATCCGCGCCGAGGAGATGCAGTTCCTTGCGCCGGGACAAGAGGCCAAGTCGCTCAAGTTCGAGCGGACGGGGAATAGCGTGACTTTCGAGCTGCCGTCGATCCGCGTCTATGGAGTTGTGCTTGTCGGGAAGAAAGGACTGGACGCGATCGAGAGCGCAATCGCGCTCGGCGATACGCTGATGCAGCGTGCGAAGTACGCGGGCGTGCAGGAGAGTGTGACCGCCCGCCGCCCAAAGAAAACGGACGATCTCGCCGCCGCGAAGGCATATGCCAAGTCTGCCGAGAAGCTGCTGACCGATGTGGCTGCGTCCCAGGAGGCGAAGCTCGTCGATGAGGTCCAGGCCATGGCCGACATCAAGGACGCAACGCTCGCCCTCGACTTCGGGTCGAAAGCGCCGACCGGGGGGTGGAAGGCTGTGCGTGCGGATACGGCCTACGATGAGAAGACCGGCTTCGGGTGGGTCCCGTGCGAGGACGCGTCGGAACCGAGCCCCGAGGAGCTCTACTACGCCATGGCCCACAAGCACGGCAAGGACGCACCGCGCGAGATCACGGAGGGGTATGCCATCTTCTGGCCCTACAAGACGCCGATCCCCGAGCCGATCAACCGCGGCCTCTTCTGCGGCACGCCAAAGCGCTTCCGCGTGAAGCTCGACAACGGGAAGTACAAGGTCCGGGTCGTGACGCTGAACCCGTCATGGACGCTGCGAAACTTCCTCGTGTCCGGCATGGTTACGGCGAACGGCGCGCCGGTCCTCCTGGACGCGCCGCATTTCAAGGGGGCGGTGCACTCACGGGGCTTCGCCATCGAGATCACCGACGGAAAGTTGGACTTGACCTTCGGCGGCCCGACGGGCTGGGGTGTCTCGGCGCTGGTGATCAAACCGGCGCAAGGAGTGAAGACAGATAGCCTCGCGGAAGGATCAATCCGCGAATGGAAGGTCAGTCCGCGTTACGCGAATTCCGACTGGTATCCGATCTTCGAAGTGCGCGCCGCGCCCGAGCGTGATCCCGCCAAGCCGAACACGAACGGTTGGACCACGAAGCACGCCGCACCGAAGGGTATTGGCCTCGTTGATCTTGGGACGAACACGAAGACGAATGTCGGCGACGTGGTCTATGCCACGGCGACGATCGCATCGGACAAGGCCAGGACGGTGCGCTTGAGCATCGGCGCATCCAGCGCGGCGCAGGTGTGGCTGAACGGGGAGCAGATCGCCTACCTGCCGAACCAAAAGGGCGTGCTGCGGGACGAATTCATCGGCGAGGTGAGACTGAAACCCGGCCGCAACGTGCTGCTGGTCAAGCTTTGCCGGTACTGGGAGCGGCACTGGCTGTTCTACGCGAGCGTGCTCGACTGATCCGCGGTTTTACTGCTTCGGCCAGATCTCCACCTTGTCTACGAATGCATTGCGGTCGGCCTTGCCGGGGTCGCAGAAATCGTTGGTGAACCGCATCTCCAGGGCGTGCTCGCCTTGGGTCAGCGTGACCGGCAGGCCGAAGGGCGCGGTCGATGGGGAGTCCAGCGTGACCTGACCGATTTCCTTGCCATCCCGCGTGACGAGGAGGATTGGCCATTCGTCCCTGGCCGCACTCCCTCGGCCGTGGATGCACAGGTCGTACTCGCCGGGGATATCGGCCGTGATGGTCGTACGAATGCTGCCGATATTGGCGAGGACGACCTCGGTCTTGCCTTTCTTGTTGTGCGCTATCTCCTCGACGTCCATCTCCTCGGCCTCCATTTTCGCTAACGCGAAGGCTCGCGGATGCGTCACCGCCGACCGTAAACGACATTGCGGATGTACGCTTCCCTGCCGGCGCGATAATAGTTCCATGCCCAGTCGGCATGGCAGTAGGGCATGATCGAGATGGATTCGATCTTCATTCGAACACTCCGTGGAGAGAATGCCTGTCGCACAACGGAAATCGATTTAGGCATATTGCACCTGCTCTTTCAACCTTGTTTTCCGGGCGGGAACCTGCTACGCTCCGCTCAGGGTAATCCACAAGTAACCATTTAGCCAAGTGGGTGGCCGGGTGCCATTCCCGCGTACGCGGGAATCCACGAGTGGTCGAGTGCCTGGATTCCCGCTCCCCGCTTCCGGCCTGCGGGGACAAGCTTCGCGGGAATGACAACACTTGGCCAAATGGTCACCACAAGACACGTAAGAAGGAGACACATGCCTCTCATCACAATGAAGCAGCTTTATGACGTGGCCGAGCGCCGCGGTTTCGCCGTGCCGGGGTATGACACCGCCGGCGGGCAGTTGGGCCACCTCGATGCGATCCTGCGAACGGCCGAGGAGATGAATGCGCCGGCCATCGTCTCAGAGGGCTACAAGGCGATGCGCTTCTACTTCGACCCGGAGTGCTACGCCGAGGCGGCCAAGGCAGCGATCCGAAAGACGAAGGTCCCGGTAGTGCTCCATCTCGACCATTCCTTTGAGTTCGACCATGTCGCGCGGGCAATCCAGTACGGCTTCACGTCGGTCATGTTCGACGGGTCGCGCCTGCCGTATGAGGAGAACGTTCGAGCCACACGGGAAGTGGTGCAGATGGCGCACGCCGTGGACGTGACGGTGGAGGCTGAGCTCGGGAAGGTCGGTGGCCTGGAGGGGGATACAAACTCGCAGGCGGATGAGTCGTTCTACACGGACCCGGAGCTTGCCAGGGACTTCGTGGAGAAGACCGGCATCGATGCCCTGGCCCCGGCGGTCGGCACGGCGCATGGCTTCTACAAGGAGGAGCCTCGGCTGGACTTCGAGCGGCTGCGGAAGATCAAGGAGGCCACGCGGGTTCCGTTAGTCTTGCACGGCGCCACGGGTGTGCCGCTGGCGGATGTGAAGAAGGGCATCGAGCTCGGCATTCGGAAGGTGAACATCGCCACACAGATTCGATCCACTTTTGTGAAAGCCGTACACGCCTACATGGATGCGCACCCGGAGGACTATTCCGAGCGCGTGATCAAGTCGGGACGGGCGGCGCTTCGCGAGTTCATGGTCGAACAGATTCAGACGTTCGGGTGCGCGGGAATGGCGGCGGAGTTCTGACCCGCACAGTGCAAAGGAACTAAGAAAAATCCGCCCGCTCGACTTGACAATTTCCATCCATAGGATATACTTAACATTGGAGAGCGACACAGATGTCGGGGCGACAGGGAGCCGGATGGGTCAAGTTGCTCGACTGTCCGACTAAACAACTATACCGCCCCTTTGTGCCGCTCTCTATTTCTTTTCGCCCTCGCCTCCTCACCTTATAGCAGCCCACTTTCACATAAGCTCCTCTTGCGCAGACGGATGTCGGATTCGGATGTCTCTTGTCCCCAGCACACTCAAGCGCGGTCGGGGGCGTGGTAAGCCAAGCGGCCCCGGATCATCGTGAGTCTGTTGGCAACAGTGGGCGCAAGAATCGCCTCGTAGGGGGAGGCGCATGGCTCCGGGATAGCTACAACTGTGATGTCGGCCTCTGCTCCTCTGGTGAGGCGGCCGATCTTGCGAGACAATCCCAGCGCTCGCGCGCCGTTTGTCGTAACCATAGCCAGAACCTCACTGGGCGATACGTCCTTTCGGCTGGTCACAAGGAACCGCATTTCGTCCAACATGCTGAGGGAGTCGCAGCTCGCCAAGCTGTCTGTGCCGAGAGCGACGTTGATGCCACGGTCGAGCAGATCCCGGAAGGGATGTCTGTCGTGGCCGAAGTAGGCATGGCTGCGAGGGCAGAAGACGACGCTGGGCCTGCGGTCGTTGAGGATGGCAATATCCGATCGATCCAGATAATTGCAGTGGGCGAGCAGCGTGCGGCTCGTGATGACGCCAAGCCCGTCCAGCGCAGCGATGGGCCTGCACCGCGGTCGTTGGGCAAAGCGAGACCTGATGAAGTAGTCCATGATATGTCGAAACTCGCCTGCGTCTTGTTCAAATGCCTCGATTTCTTCCCGGGTCTCATGGGCATGGGTGGCCAGCGGCATATTCAGTTCGGTGGCAAGGAGCGCGCTTCGGCGGTACATCTCCAGGGACGCGCTGTAGGGCGCATGGGGCGCAATTCCCCTTGTAAGCAGCGGAGTGTTAGGGATTCGCCGGAGCCGTCTTCGAATACGCCCGACCTTGCGCCGGATATTCCTTGCCCGGAGGTCGATGGTTTCCTGGAAAACGACCGACCGTAACGGACCATAGCGCAGGAGATGGAATGTCGCGCCGCTGTTGGATATGTCGGCGGCGGTGGTCGTTCCGGCGGCAACACTTTTCGCAATTCCGTTTTTCGCGGATTGGCAAAAACGTCCCCGGCGAGGAAACAAGCCGTCCTCCAGCTTCCATGCGACGACAAACCGGCCCACCTGTTTCAGCCAATCCAGGAAGTGATCGGTCTTCTCGATCTTGCCGCAAAGATCAGTAAGTTCCAGATGTGTATGGGCGTTGATCAGCCCGGGAAGGATAACCGTATCGCCAAGGTCACGTGTAGCGCCGGAAACGTGACGCCTGACATAGGAATGCGTCCCGACGCAGGCGATCTTGCTTCCGCAGACGGCCACGGCGCCGTTCTCGATGTGCTCCTGCGGATCGAGGATCAGGTGTTTTGCGCGGAGGATGAGGGTCTGAACCATTCGCGCCAGTTCGTTCCGATGTCGCCGCGAACGCGATATCGCTCCATGGACTTGCGGCAGTTGCACTTGAACTCCGTCCCATTCAGCCGCCGCGCCAAGTCCTGTATGATGCCGGGAAATTTTGCAACGGACTCCTCCACCTTCTCCATCTCGTCCCGTGTGAGGAGACCCTCGAAAAGCTCGCCCGCGCGGTAGTCGCGCGCCACGACGCCTTCGGCGTAGTTCGATACATAGCAGATCGCGGCGTAGCACATCTCCAGTTCCCGGGCGAGGAAGACCTCCGGGCAGAGGGTCATGCCGACCAGGTCGCCGCCATAGGCCCTCATCTTTCGAATCTCCGCGGGGGTTTCGAGCCGCGGCCCTTCGGTGCACACATATGTGCCGCCCTCGGCGAACTGCCAGTTCAGCTCCTGGAGCGTCTCCATCAGAACGGACCGGAGGGTGGGGCAGAAAACGGGATTCTGCCGGATGAATCCCAAGCCATTGTTTTCAAAAAAGGTACCCGTTCGGTTGCGCGTCTCGTCGATCACGTCTTCGATTACAACGAACTGCGCCAGAAGGAATTTTTCGTTCATCGTTCCCGGCCCGGACCACGAGACGATGTGCTCCACACCGAGATCCTTGAGCGCATAGATGTTGGCGCGGTAGTTCACAAACGGCGCCGCAATCGTGTAACGCCTTTGACCGTGGCGCGAGAGAAACAGGAAAGGCGCGCCCTCCGCCTCGATGCGGGACATCGGTTGAGACATGCCGAAGGGCGTCTCGCGAGCGGGCATCTCCTCTCCCACCAGCGCCTTCCGTTTCAGGAGCGTATACGCCCCGCTTCCGCCGATTACCGCAAGCTTTACATCATCCATCTCTGTACCGCGTGTTCGCAATTCTCCAAATCCATTGCCCAATCGCCGAGGTGATTATAGCAAACGAAATGCCAAGTGCAAAGAACATTCGGTTAATGATCGCCGGCAATAAGTCTGGAGACGTCCATACCTGATTCTCCCTCCCGCGGCTTCGGGGGCGATGAAAGCACGCAACAGCCTTGCACCGCGTGCCCGCGTTCAACTCCCGCCCTCGTCGCCGGGCGGCGCACCGGGGGGCTGGTGGCCGCCTCGTCGGGGCAGGTCCGCCGGCAGGTGCCGGAGGAGCTCCAGCGTAAACTTCACCAGGTTGCCCAAATCGTCCGGCTTCAGACGCCGGTCCCGATGAACCATCACACTGTTGCCAACGAACTCGACCTTGAACCCCGTCTCCTGTGACTGGAGCAGAAAGTCCGTCAGGCTGGTCTGGAGCAGTTGCTTGGCAAAGTCGGGGTCCTGGGCATCGATCCGGAAGGCCGCGTCGAACTCCGGGTTGCCGATTTCTGTATCGGTGTATCCCACCATTCCCGCCAGCCGGTCGAAGAAGCCCTCGGACCGGATGCCGACGTAGTCGAACACATAGTCCATATCGGCCAGGACGATGCTGAGATTGTGCGTGCTGCTGTTCTTCCCGCCGCCGGTAACGTACTTGTAGTCGAAGATCTTAAGCGGCACGCCCCCCAGTTCGCCGTGCATCACGTTCTTCGCCTTGCGGCTATGTCCGGTATTGAGTCGATGGAATGCAGCGTAACTGACCGGGATATTGAAGGGATCGGCGGCGCTGAACTCCAGGCCCATCTGCATGGCGATCTCGCCCAGGCGCTCGCGGCGCTTTTTTTCGTAGAGGATAACCGCAACGACAATCACGAGAGCAACGGCAATGATGCCGCCGATAAAGAGGAACGGTATCCAGTCAGGCATGGGTCACTCCTTTCCGTAGATTCTCACTTCGTGGATTCGCGCGGCCCACTGCTCCTCGTCCCATACTCTCTTGACAACGACACGCACCTTGCCCGTACGAGCGGGAGCACATTCGTGAACGCGAAAACGGCTGTAGTTGTCCCGGACGGATATGATGCCCCGCCATGCCCCGCCTTCATGGACCTCCACATCGTAGTCGCGCACCAGCATCTCCGACACGCGCCTGTCGCAGTTGGCCGGCATCTGCGTGTAGTCCTCGTGCATGGCATCGAAGGTGATCTGCACGCGGGCGACGTCCTTCGGCTCGCAGAGATCGAGCGTGATGCTCTGCGGCATCGCCTCGTCGCGCCTGCTGATCCACAGGTTCACCGGCGCTGCGCCGATCCGACGGTTGTAGCCGTTGATCACGTTCGCGGCCTCACCAAAGGGAGGGCGAGGAGCGATCTTGAACAGATGGCCCTCCGGGTGCAGGGTGATCTTATCTCCATCCGCCGACTCGCACCGGAACAGAATCTCGTTGGGCGAGTCATCCCGCCCCCACGACACACCCTCGGCCGCCCCGACCGAGAGCAGCAGCTTCGGCTCGACGGCGTTGCGGTCGCGCTCCGGCAGGGGCGCCGAATCGAACGCAAACTCCACCCACCCCTCGAACCCGGCGGCGACCTCCGCCTGCGCTTTCGCAATCGCGGAGAATTGACCCGTGACGTACGAGTTGCGCAGCGTCGTCAGTCGAGCGCGCGTGCGGATGTGCTTCGCCGGTTCGTCCTTCGGGCCGTAGGTCTCCTCCCGGTCGTCGCGGGAGACGACCAGCTCCACGGTCTGCGCCGCGCCGCTGTCGTTTCTGAGGTGGAGCGATACTTTGTTCAGCTTCTCCGGCCAATCAAGGAGCATAATCCCCCGCATGGGCGCGTCGAGCGGCAGGGCGTCCGTCGCCCTTGTGCACTCGAAGTGCTCCTCGCTTGTGGCGGTGACGGTCGCCGTGCGCGCGAGGTCGTTCGGGTCGGCGTTCTGCAGATAGAGGACCGTCCCATCGCGCTTGAGCAGCTCCTGCTGCAGGTCCGATGCGTGTTTCTCGTAGAGCTGCCGCGGCGTGCAGCCGAGACGCTTGCACATCCCTGCGGCAAGGCCCACCGCCTGGCCGATGGCCCCGCCTGTCTTCATCAACCGCGTGGTCCCGAGGGCGAGGCGGGTGACGCTGATGAGCCGGCCCGCGAGAAAGAGGTTGTCGATGTCCCTCGAGTAGAGGGACCGATAGGGGATGTTGTAGAGCGGCGGGATGGAGTAGAACACCACCTTGCTCCGGCCGTCCGGCTGCGGCTCGTGCACGTCCACCGCGTAGCCGCCGTAGGCCACGCTGTCCTCGAACTCGGTCGGCGTCTCGACGTCGGTCTGCGTCAGGACGAGGTCGCCGATGAAGCGCCGGCTCTCGCGCTTGCCGGCCTTGGGGCTCACCCAGATCAGCTCCCAGTTCTTCGCCCCCTCCACGCACGACACGTTCTTGACGTGGTTCCAGAAACCGTAAATCTGTTTGAGGAGTCCTTCATAGATCTTGTCATCGGCCTCGATGCTCGGCAGCTCCTTCTGCCCGCCGTGCTCCGTGGGCCACATGAAGTTCAGATCGTCGTCGGGGTGCCACAGCTTGCCCGGGATGTCCGGGCAGCCCGGCGGTGGGATGAAGGGTACCGGCCGCGGCGTCTTCACGGCGATGCACGTCATGCTCGTGCCCATGGTCAGGCTGTCCGCCTCCTCGGGGGCGCTGCGCTCGTTGAACTTCGACTTCGCATCGCGCCCCATCATGAACGACGCGCCGGCGTCCGCCGCGACATGCCCGTCGCCCGATGCCTCGATGAGGAAGTGGGAGATGTTGATCTGCTTCGTCTTGAAGCGCGCGAGGTCCTCGACAATCGCGCCGACGATCCGCTGCCCGTCCACCACGGCCCGCTTGCCGAGGTGGCGCTTGAGGACGGTGACGCCGGCCTCCTCCATCTTCTCCTGGAGGATCGTCTCCCACATGCGGCAGGTGTTGTAGTGAAAGCCGTGGGTGTACATCTTCGCCGCGCGCCAGGCCATCTCCTCTTCCAGTTCACCGATCACGCCGGTCTCGGAGGCATAGGGATGGAAGCAGTCGGCGCCGGAGACATGCACGCCGAGGTTCGGTCCCGAGTTGCCGCCGAGCACATCGTCTTTCTCGATGAGCACTGTCTTGCACCCGTCGCGCGCGGCCTGGATGGCGGCACACACCCCGGCCGTGCCGGAGCCGATCACCAGAACCTCCGTATCCAGCGTTTCGTCAATGCGATACTCCACGTTTCTGATTCCTCGGTGGAAATTGTTCGTCCGAGCAGCGTTGTGGAAAATTGTAGGCGTGTCAGCGGGTGATGGCAAGGGGAAAGTCCCGGTATTTTTCGCTTGACATCCGGCGATCTTGTGGTATACTCCCTTTTTACAAATCCGAATCTTGGTTTGGTGCAAATCAACCATGAATCCCTTCAGATCACTTGTTTGCTATTCGTTGAGGCAGGAATCGCACGGGTAGCCTATTGTCTCTGGCCAAGTGTTCTTTTCCCTTGGAGGAACGAATGAAGAAGCGGGTGATCGTGTGTCTGGCGCTGTTGGCCATCGCGGGAAGCAACGTAGTGGCACAGGATGTCGCCAAGACTCTCCAGGAGCTGAAGTCGCTCATTCAGAAGAACACGAATGAGATTCAGAACCTGAAGAAGACGGTTGCGGAGAAGGACAGGGTCATTGCCGCCCAGTCGGCGAAGATCAAGGCCCTGGAAGGGCAGACGGACAAGATTGCGTCGATCAATGCCAAGATCGACAGCATCACGGAGGTCGAGAAGGCGGCGGCGGCGCCGGTCCCGCGCGGCGAGTTCGGGCTGCTCTTCGGCGGCCAAAGCAGCGTTTACAAGCAGGGGGGAGGGTTTCTGATGGGCGGTTTTTACGATCCGGTCATTCTTGCGAAGGACCCAATCCTGGGCAACCGGCTGTCGGGCCACATCATGGCCACGTTCAGCCGTCAGGACCGGAAGTACGACCTGGACCCGACACTGGGTCCCATCGGAACAGCACTCGGGGGCATCCCACCAGGCAGCGGCAACAATGACTTCCTCCACCGCGAGGGTGTGAATGTGGACGTCGATACGCTGTCCCTCATTCTCGGCGCCAAGTACCGGATCGAGACCCTCGGGAGGATCAAGCCCTACATGGCCGGCGGCCTGGGCATGTATACCTTCGCCATGGACGTGGACAATAACTACGTGATGGGCCAGATGCCCGCCGTTCCGCAACTGGACACGCGCGGCTATCCCGCCGGCAACGTCGACCTGGAATGGGGCGTGAACTTCGGCGGCGGCGTGGAGGTCCAGATCAACGAGCTGATCGGCGTCGGCTTTGACGGCCGATACAACTGGACCACCGGCGGCAAGAAGACGGATTTCGGCACGTACTGCGGGTTCGTGTCGTTCAACTTCTAATCCGTTCGCGACACAAGCCAAGGCGAGAGGCGCGGGCTTCGGCCTGCGCCTCTTTGCTTTAACCTTCCTTCCGGGGTCAACGGGTCAACTCAGTCTGTGCCGGATCCCCGATGGGCTACTCTCCCGTCCAGTCCACCACAACACCGAGATAGCCCTTGTCCAGGTTGTTCAGCGCGTCGTAGGCGCCCTTGAACTCCTCCGGCTTGACGGTGTGCGTCCAGATCGGGTCGAGGCGCACCGAGCCATTCGCGAGCCAGCGAAAGGCATCGCGGAGGTTCACCTCGGTCGAAGCCACTTTTGACGCGGGAGAGGTGGTCACGGGCAGGAGCATTTCCCATCCGCCGCGGACGGTCAGGTGGCGGGTGTGGATCTCCTTGATGACCTGTTGAAGCTCGGCGGTGGCGCCATGGCGTGCGCCGCCGAGGGTGGATACCTCTCCTCCCGCCGCGGCAGCCTGGAGGGACAGCATGAACGCGGCGGCGTGCCCCGTGGCGTTCACGGTCAGGTTCGCCCCCTGCCCGTCGGTCGCCTGCTTTACCGCCTGTACGGGGTCCCCTGCCTGTGGGTCGATGACCACATCGAACCCCGCTTCTTCGGCGCGGCTGCGGCGCGCGGCGTCGAGGTCCATGCCGAGGGTCCGAAATCCGAGAATGCGCCCCACCTGGCCGATCATGTTGCCGACGAGTCCCAGGCCGATAACGAGAACGCTGCCCGTCAGTTTAGGCTCTGCATTGCGGTAGGGGGTGAGGGCGATGTTGACGATGCGGGCGAAACACGCCGCCTTCGGGTCGAGCCCTTCGGGGATGGGCAGCACGAGACCGCCCGGCTTTACGACCTTATGCGTGGCGTGACAGTGGCTGGAGTCGTCGATGGCGGGGAAGACGTAGGCGATCCTGCCCTTCAATGACGGGGCCTGCTTTTCTCCCACCTCGGCCACCTGCCCGACGGCGGTATAGCCGGGGTTGCTCGGGGCCTTGCGGTGTGCGGCGTTGTATCCCCCCAGTTCTGTCCCCGGACTGATGAGTGAGTAGTGCACGCGCAGCAGGACCTCGTCCCGGTCCAGAACAGTCGGGACATCGAATTCCTCCACGACGGCATTGCGCTGGGCAACGACAGCGATGCGGCGTCCTTTCATCTCTTGCTCCTTTCGCTATGATGTGAAACGACTGGATTTTATACTGGTTGCGCGCGGGCAGTTCAAGCATTATCGTGTTGAATGGCGCAGGTCCATGTGGTATCATCATTTGGAGAGCTTCGGTACTGTATATGGACTGGGATGCTGCCGTACAAAAAGGATAATCAAGGCCCGGAACCCGACCATTCGTCGGAGAACTTGGAGCAGAAGCGGGACCGCGAACGCCGCCAGCGAGGGCAGAGGCGATCGTGGCTGCCGACGGTGGTTTTTCTGTCGTTCCACGCCCTGCTGCTCTTCCTCGGGGTGGTTTATCTCATCCCGTGGATTCAGAAAAAACTTCACGAGCCGTCCCGTCCCGCTCCCGGTCCCGTCGAGCCGGCTGCCGTAGAGCCCGTAAGCCCACCTGAGCCCACGCCGCCCTCCCCGCCGCCTTCTGCTCCGGCGGTGGTCGCGCCGCCGCCGGTGGTAAAGGCGCCTGTGCCCTTCCCTCCGCCGGACAGCACGGAGCAGATCAGCAAGCTCATCGCGGTGGCGAGAAAGGGGATCAAGGGCAAGGTGCTTGTCGTGCGTCAGGACGGCGGGGGCCATAAGACCATCGGCGAGGCGGTGAAGGCCGCGTCCGATGGCGACGTCATCGAGATCGCCGACAGCGGCACGTACAACGAGACCGTCGTCATTCGGGGCAAGAAGAACATCCTTCTCCGCGCCGCGAAGGATGCGAAACCGATTATCGACGTGGCGAACCGTCAGGCCTTTTGCATACGGGCCCTCTCGGCCCCGGGGCTTATTGTGCAAGGCATTAGCTGTTCCAGGGCCAAGGATACGGCCCTATCGATCAGCGGCGGATGCGAGCGGGCCATCGTTGCGGAAAACCTGGCCGAACACAGCAATTTCGGGATACGGGCGACCTCCGCGAATGTGGCCATTCTGGCCAATGTGTGCGGCGACAATCGCGTGGGGATCGCCGTGGAGCAGGGGCCGCAGTCGGTTATCATTGACAACGTGGCCGTGAGCAGCGAGTTCTGGGGCATAAAGATCGCACGCTCGCCCGGGACGATTCTCGTAAATAATATCGTCAATATCGCCCGTGGAGAAGAGGGGATCAAGGTCTCACTCTCGGACAATTCCATGATCCTGCACAATACGGTTTCCACCGCCTACAAGGCGCTGATTCGCGTGGAGCGGTCGGACGGGGTCACCGTGATGAACAACATCCTCGTCCGGTGCGGCAAGGCGGCCCTTTCCTTCGGCCCCACGGTCAAGAGGGCCGTGTGCGATTACAACCTGATCGATGGCACGGACTTTATGGGCTACTGGGGGGCCAAGCAATACAACGTCATGGAGACATGGCGGAACGCAACGGGACATGACATACACTCGATTCACGATCCCCCGCAACTTGTGGACGACGATGCCGATTTTCGCCTTCTGCCCGATAGCCCTGCCAGGGGCAAGGCGAGTGACGGGACCGATCTCGGTGTGTCCTGGGACCAGTCGGGATTGAGGCGTCTTGATCATGTCCTCAAGAATGAAAAGGCGGGGCCTCCCGGAAAGAAGAAAGCCGATTGATGCTTGACACGTGTGCGCATAGGGGTTACATTCTTAGTTGTATGGGTGCGTTTGTTCGAGAGAATAGCCAGCGGAGGGATCGCGCATCATGAGTGCAGAAGGCGCATCATCATGGGGTTCGCGAATGGCCGTGGCGGCGGCCGCACTCGTCTTCATCGGCGGGATGATGTACTATTACGTGAAAATCGCCAAGCCGCAGAAGGAAATTGGCCGCCTCAAGAAAACCATCGAGACGGCGTCCGACCCGTGGGTGAAGGCCCAGGCGATCCACGAACTTGTTGAGAAGAAAGACCTGGGTTCCGCCTCGATACTCATCCATGCGCTGAACGATGAGGACGCCATCGTCCGTCGCGCCGCCGCCGCGGGGCTTGGCATGCTGGGGGCGAAAAAGGGCGTCGAACCGTTGAAGGGGCTTCTCACGGACAAGGCCCCCAAGGTCCGCCAAGGCGCGGTTGAGGCGCTGGGGCTTCTCAAGGAGCAATCCGCCCTCGCCCCCATCGTGAAGATGCTGAAAGACAAGGACAAGAACGTGCAGAGGGCGGCGATATTCGCGCTGCAGCGAATCGGCGACAAATCCGCCGTTAAGCCGCTGAAGGCGTTCAGCAAGAAGCAGAGGGATCTCGACTTGAAAGGCGCGGCAGAGGAAACGATCACGATTCTGGAGACCGGCAAGATTCAGCAGCGAACTCCCTGATTCGAGGGCTGCCTGTGGACAGCAAAACCCATGTGATTGGCGCATCAGCGCGGTGCGCTACTTCGTCTCCGGCGAAGGTGGCTGTCGAACAACCCTGCAGGATACGCGTATGATAAGAAAAGTCTCCTCGGATGGGGTGGGCTACTCCGTTGTTGATCTCAACCAGGTCAAGCATGTGTTCGCAAGCGCGGTCCCCAGGGCGGGGGGCACGTTCCTCGACCAGTCTCACGACGCGCTCCAGACCATCGAATCGGTCATCCGAGACGAGACCGCCTTCGGCACGATTGTTCGGCAAGCCGTCTTCATCCGAGACATCAACCAACGCGAAGAATGCAGGAAGATCATAGAAGACTTCTATGGCGAGGCCCTGCCCGCCACGAGCTATATTGTGCAGCCGCCCTGCGGGGGAAAGGACGTCGAGATTGAGGCGTGGGGCGTGGGGCGGGTTGGCGAGGGTGTCGAGATCCATCGATACTCCGACAACCTGGTAGTTGTGAAGCATGACGAGATCGCCTGGGCGCATTGCGCGCGAGTGGTGCCGCAGACCGATGGGACGAAGGTCTACGATCGCTCGCTCAACGCGTTCGAGAGGATGCGGAGCATCCTCGCGAGCCAGGGCTTTCGATACGAGCAGGTCATCCGCACCTGGCTGTACCTGGGGGACATCGTCGGGCCCGAAGGCGACACGCAGCGCTACAAGGAACTCAACCGTGCGCGCACGGATTTCTACGAAAAAATACTATTTCTCAGAGACCACGTGCCGTCGAGTTTCAAAGGCGTAGTGTATCCCGCAAGCACCGGCATCGGCACAGAGGGCGCCGATGTGCTTATGGGATCTGTCGCATTGGCCACGGATAGAGAGGACGTGACCCTCCTCCCCATGGAGAACCCGCAGCAGACCGCTGCCTTCGACTACGAAACGACATACAGTCCGAAAAGCCCGAAGTTCTGCCGCGCAATGGCGGTGGTCGTAGGGGGATGCGCTACCGTACTCATCTCCGGTACGGCAAGCATTGTGAACTCGGAAACGAAGTTCATCGGCGACGTGGAGGGTCAGACGAATCAGACCCTCGATAACATCGAGGCCCTGATCTCGGCGGGCAATTTTCAGAGATACGGCATGCCGGGCCTGGGCGCAACACTCAAGGACCTCGCTCTGGCGCGCGTCTACATCAAAAACAAGGGGGACTACGAGAAAACCCGAGCCATCTGTGAGAAACGACTCGGCGAGCTGCCCACGATCTACGCCGTCGCCGACGTGTGCCGGCCCGAGCTGCTCGTCGAGATCGAAGGGGTGGCCATCGCAAAGAAGTAGGGATCGAATCCCTGCCGGACCCAACTTTGGGCGCCGCCCGCAATGGGCGAGAACAGTCGCACGTTGACCCCCCAGGAGGTCGCAAATGAGGCGGATGAGAGTCATCGCACGATCCTTCACGTTTTTCCTTCTTTGTGCCGCGCTCGGCAGGATGGCGAACAGCGCGCCGCCAAGGCCGCAGCCCGCATACAAGTCGCCCGTCGGCGTTGCCTGTTCTCCGGACGGCAAGTTCGTCTATGTCACGAACCAGACGGCGGACTCCCTGTCCGTAATCGACGCCGGATCGAAAACGGTGACGAAAGAAATTCCCGTGGGACAGTATCCCACCGGCGTCGTGGTCAGCCCGGACGGCAAGACGGTGTTCGTGGCCGATACGCGGGGCCATTCGATCAGCTTTGTCGATCCCGCCGCCGGAAAGGTGACCGCCACGGTGAAGTGCGGGTATGAGCCGACGGGGCTGTGCCTGTCGCCCGACGGCAAGACGCTCTACTCGGCCAACTTCATCTCGAATGATGTGTCGGTCATCGACGTGGCCCAGCGCAAGGAAGTCGGCCGCATCAAGGTGGTGCGCGCCCCCTCGTTCCTGGCCATCACCCCCGACGGCAAGACGCTCCTCGTAAACAACTTCTTCTCCGATCAACCGGCCACGAACCCGAAGCTGACGGCTGTCGTTTCCGTCATTGATACGGCAAGCCGCAAGGTCGTGGGCGAGAAGCGGTCGCCCGGCACCATGCTTATGGGGAGAGGCATCACAATCTCCGCCGACGGCAAATACGCCTACACGGTGCACCATCGCCCGAACTTCAACATCACCCCCTCGCAGCTCCAGCAGGGCTGGATTCAGACGAACGCGTTGACCATTATTCCCCTTCAGGACCCGAACGAGAAGATCGTCACCGTCCTCCTCGACAACGTGAGCTCCGGGGCGGCCAACCCATACGGCGTGGCCATCTCGAAGGACGGGAACACACTGTTCATTACGAACCGAGGCATCCACAAGCTGTCGGTCATCGACCTGCCCAGGCTGCACGAGCTCATCAAGGACACGAAGCCCGAGCGCCTGGCCTATGCCCATGTGAACCTGGGGTTCTTGTGGGGGAGAGACGGCGTCATCAAGAGAGTGGACTGCGGCGGCCTCGGGCCGAAGGGCATCGCCGTGTCGCCCTCGGACGGGACGGTGTATGTGGCCAACTACTTCTCCGACACCGTTACGGCCCTCGACCCGAAGACGTGTAAGATCAAGGCAAAGATTCGCGTGGGGCCGCCGCTCGAGATGACCGTCGAGCGCAAGGGAGAATTCCTCTTCAACAGCGCCACGTATTGCTTTCAGCAATGGCTGAGCTGCACAAGCTGCCATCCCGGGGTGCGGGCCGATGGTGTGAATTGGGACCTGCTCAACGACGGCATGACGAACCCGAAGAACGCGAAGTCCCTTGTGGGGGCGTGGCAGACGCCGCCCGTGATGGCGCTGGGTGTCCGCGCCAGCATGGAGGTGGCCGTGGAGAAAGGCTTCAAGTTCATCCAGTTCGCCCAGCCCACCAAGAAGGAAATGGACGCGGTGGCCGCCTACCTGCGTTCGGTTAAATTCATTCCGAGCCCGTGGCACCGGAAACCGGACGGCTCTCTCGACGAGGCGGCCAAACGCGGCCAGAAGGTATTCGGCAAGGCGGGCTGCAATGTGTGCCACCCGCCGCCGCTCTTTACGAACCTGCAGATGTTCGACGTGGGCACCCACGGGAAACGGGACTTCAAGGAGCACCGTGAATTCGACACACCCACGCTGCGGGAGATGTATCGCACAGCGCCGTACCTCCACGACGGCCGGGCGGCGACGCTGAAAGAAGTGCTCACCAAGTTCAATAAAGACGACCAGCACGGGACGACGTCGACTCTCTCGAAACAGGAGATCGACGATCTCGTTGCGTTCCTGATGACACTGTGACAGGGGGCCCAGACTCCCGGAGGTTGCACCTTGAGCTACCGATCAGCCGGAACAATTCTGCTTCTCTCGATTCTCCTCTCCTGCCTTGCCTGTCTTGCGTTGGACGAGGCGGGGGTCATCGACGAACTCAACCGCGCCTCGCGCTGCATGACGCAGCAGAAGTGGGCCGAGGCGCACGCAGCATTCAAGGAGGTGCTGAAGGCACAGCCGGACAACCCCTACGCCCTGGCGGGCGCGGCCCGCATCCTGATGCGCGGGCAGAAATTCGACGAGGCCATCAAGCTCCTGGAGAAAGCCCAGAGCAAGCTCCCTTCGCAGGAAGACTCCACGCTCATCAATGAGTGGCAGATCATCGGCCCGTTCCCCAATCCCCACGAGGGGAAGGGCCTGGAAATCCCCTACCCCCCCGAGAAAGAGATCTCGTTAGATGCCGCCTACGACGGCAAGCCGGGCGACCCCGCGGCCTGCAAGGCGGCCTGGGCCAAGATGACCCAGAGCTGCGCCGAGTGCCACAATCTGTGCCGAGGCAAAGGCATGGACTTCGGCAAGAAGGCCATGCCGTGCGTGAAGATGGTCTACCCGAAAAACAAAGAGGAGATGACAAAGTTTGCCGACAGCCTGAGCGACATCAAATCCATCATGATGATCCTCCAGACGGCCTGCAAGCCCGGCACGACAAACGCCAACGAGGGCGCGGTCGGCGCGGCCGCCTACTTCGCCGACATTATGAAAACCGTCCAGGCCCGAGCGAACAAGCTGTTCGCGAAAAACCAGACCTTCGTCACCGCAGGCAAGACGTTCTGCGGTCTGTGCGATGCCGTCATTGCCGCGAGGGACAAGCCAACGAAGGTCAAATGGCAAAAGATGAACGGCCAACAGGTTCGCGAGCTTGACAAATCGTTGGGGCCGTTCGGCAATGCCGTGTTTTACGGCCTTGCGACCATCCCCTCAGACAAGAACCAGGTGGTGGAGCTTCGCGTCGGCAGCGACGACGGATGCAAGGTCTGGCTGAACGGCAAGCCTATCTGGACCCATCCCGTGCGACGCGGAGTGAACCCGGACAACGACCACATCTTCGTCCGGCTGGCGAAAGGAAACAACACGCTTCTCATGAAGATCGAGCAGGGCCTGGGCAACTACGGCATGGCGGCAAAGATCGTCCGCGCCATGTCCGTCGCCGGGCTGCTCCAACGCGCACGGCAGCAGTGGAACAAGATCAAGAACATGGCCCGGGTCCGCATGAGCGCCAAGGGCCTGCGCAAGGACTCGCAGCGACAGTACTGGATCTATAAGAAGGCTCGCTGCTGCAAGAGACCGCCGGCGGGGAAGGTCGAGATATTGCCTCCGGGGGAATACACCATCCGGGTCGGGTTCCCCTCCGGCTATATTGCCAAGGACTTCAACCTGAAAGCCGGTGAGGAATTCACCATCCCCACCGGGCTGTTCACGTTCAAACAGGTGACCCCGGAGAACCTGGTATCCACCGTCCCTCAGAAGCTCTACAACCTGGAGACCGAGAAGTATCTTGTGACGGGCTACCAGGGCCAGACGGCCCGGCTCTATCCGGGCAAGTACCGCGTGTGCTACCAGGACATGAACGAGGAGCAGCCGTCCCTCGCCTTCGGCCCCTGGCATGTGGTCGGCCCCTTCCCAAACCCCAGCAAGAAGCCGAAATACCATTTGGGCTACGACATCGAGTATCCGCCGGAGAAGGAGCCCATTCCCGATCTAAAAAAGAGCTACGAGTCCATGGGCCAGAAGATCGGCTGGAAGAAGATCGAGGACTATCCGGAGATCAACATCGTCAAGGCCATCCCCGGATGGGGCATCGCGTACGCGACGGCGACGGTGCATAGCGACGCCGACCGGGAGGTGGAGTTGGTCTTGACCCTGAAGGGCGGGGCAAAGGTGTGGCTCAATGGAGAGATGGTGAAGGCGGTGAGGCCCGGACGGAGGGCCTACTACCCGCTCCGGCTCCACAAATTCGTAAGACTGAACAAAGGGCCGAACTGTCTCTTTGTCAAGCTGCCCCGCGCCGCCGGCGACTGGCCATTGAGCGCGGTGGCGATCAAATGGAAGATGTACGACGTGGACATCGTGGCCGACAACAAATAAAGAGGGTGGAACCCGGAGGTGACCCGATGAGACGCTGCATATTGCCACTTTTCGCTGCCATGTTTATCTTGCCTTTGCTTTGTGATGCCGCGCCGAAGCAGGAAATCAAAGGCATTGTGTTCTGCCAGGTGCCCAATTACCCCAACGGCCGATGCCGGCTGCACATGGAGCAGTTCCGCGTCGTCCGGCGTCCGGATGAGGCCCGGCTGTGCACGCTGATCCCCGCTCGGCCCGATGGCAAGCTAACGGACCTGACGAGCAAGCATTTCGCCTCCGCCATCCAGCCCGACCTGTCTTATGACGGCAAGAAGGTCATCTTCGCCGCCAAGAAAACCAAAGACCGAAACGAGAAATACAATATTTACGAGATGAATGTCGATGGCACGGGCCTGCGCCAGATCACGAAGAACATGGGCGACTGCATCGACCCCAACTACCTGCCCAACGGAAAGATCGTTTTCAGCTCTGACAAGACCGGCTTCCGAGACGAGTACGATCGCGACACGACGAAAGTCCTCTATACCTGCAACCCCGACGGCTCCGGTGCGGAACGCATCACGTTTAATCTCAGCTCCGACACGGCGACAATCGTCCTGAATGACGGCAGGCTCCTCTTCACGAGCTGGCAGCACCACGGCAACCACCAGGGCGTCGCCGGCATATTCGCTCTGGCCACATGCAATCCCGACGGAACCGTCTTCATGCCCTTCATGGGCAACCATCGCGGATACACGGAGGGCAACAACACCAAGTCCTATTCCGAGCAGTTGACCGACGGCCGTGTCGTCTACGTCGATACCGCCGGCCACCGCCACTACAATAGCGGCGGCCTGAGCAGTGTGCTCATGGAGAAGCCCCTTCACTCGCGCAAAATCCTCACCCCCGGCGAGATCTACAACGGCCACAACATGGCAGGCCGGTATGCCTCGCCCTATCCGCTGCCCAACGGTGGGATGATCTGCTCCTTCTCTCCAGGCCATGCCACAGGACCGCTTCGTGAGGACCCCTCCGAGGACCCGCACCTGGGCATCTACTACTTCGACTTCAAGACCGGTCGCCCGGGCAAACTGATCTTCGACGATCCGAACGCGCAGGACTACGACGCCCTGGCCATTTACAAGCGCACGCCCCCCCCAGTGATCCCCAGCATGGTGATTCCGGGCAAGAAAACCGGGACGTTCCTCTGCACCAACGCCTACCTCTCCGACCGCCCAAAGCAGGACAAACGTGTCGTCGTCGGTGAGCTGCCCCCTGCCAAACCGGGGGAGATCAAGTACGTCCGCGTCATGGAGGGATTCGGTTTCAAAGACACCGATCCGAAGAAGCACCGGCGAATCGTGATCGACATCCTGCAGATGAGCTTTGGCTCCGGCAGCAACGGCGGGAACAACTTTGAGCAGAAGAATATCCTCGGCTATGCACCCGTCGAGCCCGACGGTTCGTTCCACATTGAAGTCCCCGCCGACACGGTGCTGTCCCTGCAGACGCTCGATAAGAACTACTGCGCCATCGAGACGCAGCTCACGTGGGTCTGGGTCCGGCCCGGCGAGAAACGACTGTGCATCGGGT
Organism: Planctomycetota bacterium; assembly: GCA_013152475.1. Lineage (GTDB taxonomy): Bacteria > Planctomycetota > Brocadiia > JAADGH01 > JAADGH01 > JAADGH01. Next base: position 46,961 of record JAADGH010000078.1, on the reverse strand, counting down.
GCCATGAGAACCGGGAGACGGCCCTGCCGAATCTGGACTGCCAGGCCATGCGCAAGCCGCCGCACTTCGTGGCCCCCCCGAAGGAGAAGCGGCGCACGGTGGATTTCCGGCGCGACATCATGCCGATCATCGAGAAGAGGTGCGGCATCGCGGGCTGCCATGACGCCAAGACCCAGGCCGGGGGGCTGGACCTGCGTCCCGGCTTCGATCTTGTCTTCCATCGCAAGGGCTGCCGCGGGCGCAAAATCAACGCCGCCCTGTTTAACCAGGCCTACGAAAGCCTCCTCCAGGCGGGAAAGTATCGTGTAGGCAAGCTGGTCATCCCCAGCGCGGCGCGGCACAGCCCGCTCATCTGGCGAATCTATGGCAAGCAGCTTGCCTTCGCCGATCGGCGATGCTGCTACAAAGGCCCCATGACGCAGATGCCGCCCAACAAGCCCCTCACCGAGGCGGAGAAGAGGCTCTTCGTCGAGTGGGTAGACATCGGGGCGCAGTGGGACAACATCCCCGCCGAGGACGACCTGCCCGGTTATGACGCCGACCAGAGCAGGAAAATGGCCAAGGAAGCCGCTGCGATGGTCAAGAAGGAGATCACCGATCCCAAGAAGGCGTTTGAAGTCCGCTGCACCGAATGCCACGACTACGAATACCTGAACCGGGCCAAATACAAGAAAAAGACAGAGAAGGAGTGGCTGGTCAGCATCAACCGCATGGACAAGAAGCGCAAGGGATGGATCCACAAGGACGAGATGCCGATCATCACAAAGTATATCCTCGACCATTATTTCATCCAGAAGAAGAAATAACAGGCGGGTTCGCCCAACGCTGAAGGAGAACAAATGGACCTTAATCGCGTCTCCACGTGCAGCTATCCCCTGCGTGAACAGGACGCAGAACATGCGCTGAAGGTCGTCGCCGACGCCGGCTTCAAGAAGGTGGACCTATGGGGCCGGATGCCGCACTTCTCGGCCGATCCCAGCGAATGTGACCCGGATCAAAGGATGGCCGCGGCCAGCAAGTATGGTGTGAAGATCGCAAATCTCGGCACGTACCCCGGCGGCGCGTTTTCGAGCGAATCCGAGCAGGAACGCGAGGACGGCCTCAAGGAGATGTTCCAGACAATCGACGTGGCGGCGAAGATGGGTGTGCGGTCGATCCGCGTCTCACCGGGCAAGGGCGAGGACGGCTCGGTCATCGACGACATCGTGCCCTACTTCAAGAAGAGCGCCGCCCATGCCGAACAGAGGGGCGTGTACCTCGGCATGGAGAACCACAAGGGAAGCATCGCCGGTTTTCCCGATCTCTGCCTGGAGCTGTGCGAGAAGGTCGGATCGAAGTTCTTCGGCGCTCTGTACGAGCCGTGCAATCTAATGCACAACGAACAAGATTACAAGAAGGCGTTTGGCGCTCTCAAGGACTACATCACCCACATGCACCTGAAGGACGGCAAGTGGGTGAACGGCAAGTTCGAGCGGACGATGCTCGGCGAGGGGGATATTGATGTGGGCTGGGTGGTCGAAAGCCTGAATGGCATTGGCTACGAAGGGGACTTCGCCCTGGAGTATGAAATCTGCGACAAGGTCCCGATCGAAAACGGCCTGCCCAAGTGGCTCGACTACTTCATGCAGTTCTGAGGGAACATGGCGACACTCATCCTAATTCGACATGGGGAAACAGACTGGAACCGGGACAAAATTTTCCGGGGACGGGCCGATATTCCGCTCGGGGACCGGGGGCTGAAGCAGGCAGAGCGGGTCGGCGAGGCGCTGAAGGACCGTGCGCTTGAGGCCGTCTACACCGGTCCGCTTCAACGCTGCGTGCAAACGGCGACGCCGATCGCCGCGCGCCGCCAGATAACGCTTGCAACGCTCGACGCGGTGACGGACATCGACTACGGCGACTGGCAAGGGGAACCGGAGACGGTCGTCCGCGAGGAGTATCCGGACCTTTTCCGCCAGTGGGAGACCACGCCGGAGGGCGTGACGTTCCCCAATGGAGAAGGCCTGGAGGACGTGAGGAAACGATCACTGCCAGCCATCCTCGACGTCGCTGCGCGGCATGACGGCGAGGTCGCGGTGGTCTCACACCGCGTGGTTCTCAAGGTGGTTATCCTGGGTCTCCTCGGCCTCGGGGTTGAGAAATTCTGGAGTGTGCGGCTCGATACGTGCAGCCTGACCCTCTTCGACATCTCGAAACACCGAACCATCCTCGCACGTCTAAATGATGTAAGCCATCTTGCCGGTCTGCGCGACGAGGCGGCGGCGGATTTTTAGCGACGATGAGATGCTCAATATCCCGTGCGAAAACCCCGATTGTGACGAACTGATCGAGGTGATCTCGACCTATGGCGGGAACTCGGTCATCTGTCCCAAGTGCGGGCACAGAACGCGGATTGTGGGCCCGGATGACGACACGGTCGGCCCCGACGGCCACACGCCCATTGGCGAGGCCAAGACGGTGGTGGACAACCGGCCGGCGGAGGACTCCCTCATCGGGGAAACGCTGGGCCACTACCAGATCCTGGAGAAGCTGGGCGAGGGGGGGATGGGGACGGTTTATCAGGCCAGGAACCTGAGCCTGGACAAGGCCGTGGCGCTCAAGGTCCTGCCGGAAGTTCTCACCAGGCGCGACCCGAAGTTTGTCGAGCGGTTCCGGCGCGAGGCTCAGGCGGCCGCGCAGCTCGATCATCCGAACGTGGTCCCCGTGCATTTTGTCGGCGAGGACCGCGGTCTGCACTTCATCGAGATGGCCCTGGTTAAGGGAAAGACTCTCGGCCAGGTATTCAAGAGCGGGGAACGCCTGACGATCGAGGAGGCTGTGCGCATCATCACGGAAGTGGCCCGGGGGCTTGCCTTCGCGCACAAGCGCGGCGTCATCCATCGCGATGTGAAGCCGGACAACATCATGATCGACGCCGAGGGACGGGTGATGATCTCCGATTTCGGCCTGGCCAAGTCCATTACCGAAGAGACCGGCTTGACGATAACCGGGCAGATTGTAGGCACCCCGTTCTACATGTCTCCAGAGCAGTGCGAAGGCAAGACGGCCGACACGCGCAGCGACATCTATTCCCTCGGCATTACGTTCTTCGAGGCCGTGACCGGGCGCAAGCCCTTCGACGGCAAGACGCTGATGTCCGTCATGTATCAGCACAAGAACCAGGCCATGCCGTCGCCGAAGCAGTACGACCCAAGTGTGCCGGACTCGGTCTGCCGGATCATCAACAAGATGACGGCCAAGGACCCTGCACACCGCTACCAGAACTGCGAGGAGGTCATTATAGATCTGGGGCGCGTGCGAACCCGGGACCGGCTCCGATTCCTGGGACAGCTCGCCCGCCTTGTTGCCTGCGCGCTTGTGCTCGTGACAAGCGCGGTGGGGATTTACTATCTGCTGAACCGGCCCGAGGTGCAAGAGGCGGTCACCTGGGTGAAGAACGGCCCAGACAAGGCGCCCGATGACCAGGGAAAGGATGAGCCGGCGACCAAACCCGATGAAGGCCCGGGCGAGCCGACGCCGGGGCCGTCGCCCCATGTCCGCCCGGACCATGCGGAGCGCCCCGTCCCGGTTGCCGTCGGGCCGCCCGCCCCGCGTCCAGGCCCCGATCCGGTCTTGAGGCCGAGCCCGGCGAGGCCGAAGCCAACACCGGCGGCCGTGAAGCCGATTGCCACGCCTCTACCGGAACCCCCGAAACCTGCGCCCGGCAAGGTCGCTCCGCCAGGACCGAAGCCCGTCCTCCCGAGCGTCCCGAAGGGTATGGTTCTGGTTTCGGCGGGGCGGTTTCTGCTGGGCGACAAGAATGTGCCGGACGCCGGCCCTCAGAGGGAGATTGTGCTCGATGCCTTCCTGATCGACCTCAACGAGGTGACCAATGAACAGTACCTCCGTTTCGTCCGGGCCGCGAAGTACCCCGCTCCCCAATACTGGGAGAATGGCGCCTACCCCGAGGGCAAGGGCGACCACCCCGTGACCGGTGTGAGCTGGGAGGATGCGAGGGCCTACTGCCAGTGGGCGGGGAAGCGGTTGCCCACGGAGGCGGAGTGGGAGAAGGCGAGCTCGTGGGACAGCAAGAACGAGGTGAAGCGTGTATATCCGTGGGGCAATGAGTTCGATTTGCTCCGCTGTAACTGTATCTACGATCTCGGGTGCCCGGAAAACGATGTCCAACGCTGGACGCCGGTGTGGCTGTTCGGTTCGAGTCGAGAGGTGATCTGCTCCGCCGGGGGGAACACCACCCCCGTGGGCTCGTCCCAGGATGATGTCTCCGCCTTCGGCGTGCGGGGTATGGGAGGCAACGTGTCGGAGTGGTGCGCCGATTGGTTTGAGCCGGATTACTACAAGAGGGCCGAGAGTCACAATCCCACGGGGCCCAATTTCGGGATGCGTCGTGTGGTGCGCGGCGGAAACTGGTTTAGCCCGAAGGATGAGATCCGAACCGCATGTCGGCGGGGGATCGACCCGGACACGAAGAGCAGTCTTATCGGGTTTCGCTGCGCGCAGGATACCACCGCCCCGCAGCGGAAGGCGCGGTAGCTCATCACGGTCGCCGTTCTTGGCGACGCATATCCTGCAGAGGCATGGGGCCCTTACGCGTTCGGCTCAGAAGGGCAGACTTCCACAAGTTTCCGGTCCATCAGCTCCCCCAGAAACTCGATGACGTCCTTTTGGAGCGCGCCTTGCTCGACGTCATATTGATCGAGGAGACCGTTCACGATCTCCTCGACTTTTCGAGGTCCATCGAGCAGGTTCCAGATGGCGCTGCCTACTTCGTCGAGCGTGTGAAGCATGCTGTCCTTTGCGGAGAGGATGATGACCTCGCCGGCGATGTCCCGGCTGGCGGCGTTCGAGGTCCGGCGGATGGTTGTGTCGGTGGTAATCATTGTCGTTCGGGTCTCCCGCTTGTTTCCACGGTTGCTTCCTGGCCTTCGCTCAGCACCTCGAAGATGCGGCGGTTCACTCTCGCGATTCGACAGGCGTCCTGCGCCGGTCCGCAGAGCCCCGCTCCCTCGTTGTAGGCCTGTCCCAGGCATCGAGCGCAGAACTTCCGATCCGCACAGGCCACGCATTCCTTCGCATCGGTCACCCGAAGCCGGCGGAGCTCCTTGAGCATGGGTGCATTGTACCAGATGTCGTCGAAGGACTGCTCGGTGAGATCGCCAACGCACGCCTGGATCTCGACGCACGGATACACCTTGCCCGAGGGACCGACGCGCAGCGTTGCTACGCCTGCGCCGCAAAAGCGCGAGTCGTCCGGGGGCAGTTGGTAGGAGTCGCAGGAGCTGTATTTTTCCTTGCTGCCGGTGATGCGGATGATCTCCATGAACACGTCGAACAGCTCGTCGTCCGAGAGGCGCCAGTCAAAATGGTTGGTGGACATGTCCCGCCGCGGCGTCATGGAGGGAGACGTTCTCAAAAGAATCCCCAGTTCCCTGGCAAACTGGAACACGCGTTCGGGGTCCTTGTGGTTGCACCGGCTCCAGGTGGTCTTGATGGTGAGGGGAAATCCCTTCTCCTTCATGAGCTTCAGCGTCGAAATGGTCTTCTCGAAGGCGCCCGGCGAGCGGCAAAAATGGTCGTGGGCCTGGGGGTCTGCGGAATGGATCGTGGCCTCCACCGCGAGGATGTTGGCCTCGCGAAGTCGATCTATCTCCACCTCCGACAGTGTGGTTAGGTTGCTGAAGAGGCGAATGGCGAAGCTGTAGCGCGTTGTGAGTTCGATGAAATCGAAGAAGCCCGGATAGAGCGTCGGTTCCCCGCCGGTGACGGTGAGGACAAAGACGCCGTGATCGGCCATTTGCGCGAGGACTCCATCCCATTGCTGTAGAGACAGCTCTTGGGCGCCGGGAAGGATGTAGCAGTGGCGGCAGGCAACGTTACATCGGTGGGTGAGTTCGACGACCACGTCGAAGGCCCGGCCGTTCTTGACGGCTCGGCGTTGGGCCTGGCGGATCAGCCGGGAGCCATCCGCCGCGGCGGCAGGATTGTTTTGCGGGGCATCGTCATGTACTGCTTCCATAACCCGCTGGACAGGCGCCCATCCTCAAGAACTGTTGTACCCGCATGTCTGCTGCTCGGACTTCATGTGCTGCATGACATTTGCGAATGCAACGTAGCTGCACGCCAAGGCCGCTTGCTCGAAGACCCTCTCGCTGGCGACTCTCGGCTTTCTGTACTTCCTTTTCGTACCACTCATGGCATACTTTCTCGCCTCTCTTGTCGGCATCAAGACGAAAACCCAAGAACGTAATGCGAACCCCCCGGCCCGACCAAGGTGCGCCAGCGTTTTCCCAAGGGAACAAGGGCCTACGAGCTGGTGAACCCACAAGACACATTGGTGTGTTTCAGGGCAGTGTTTACCGGGGGATCAAGAAAAGCAACGTGGGTGCAAGCCAACGCCGCCTGTTCAAACACTCTTCCCGTAACGACTGTAGGCCTGGCATAGGGTTTCTTGTTGTTTCGCTCTCTCACACCATGTTCTCCAGGTTTTTTCTGACAATCGCCGATAAGCCTACCGATACTCCCGGAACTCTGGCGATGATGGTTCAGGAGCTGCTGTAGCCACATCCCGACCCGGTCAAGGATACCTTGAGCGTAGTGAGAGTGGTGGTGGCCGAATTGATATCCCTCACCACGCACGACAGTGCCGCCTGCTCAAACACCTTCTCACTGACGATCGTGGGTCTTAGATAGCGCCTCTTGTTGCTCGCTTCTCTCATACTTTAGTGCTCCAGTCCTCGAACGGGGGCTTTGGACACTCACGTCTGCATCAGGAACTCGTGTAGCCACAGCCAGAAGAACCGTAGCTGATCTTGAGATTGTCCGAGTTCACGTGAACAGGCGGATTTCCTGTGACAATCGCCGCCACAACGCAAGAAAGCGCTGCTTGCTCAAACACCTTCTCGCTTGTGATCTTGGGTGTCAAGTAGGGCTTCTTGCCACCTGATTTTCTCATTCGCATATCCCCATTTGCCATCTCGCAGATCATTAGGATGCCCAAATCACCTTCCCCCCGGATCATCTACGATGCACAGTAGAACCCTTTGCCCGTCACGAATGGGCGTACTGACAGATCTGCCCGTTGTTCTTCAGCGCTTCGCGGCCCGTCACCACAGAAGGGCTCCCCATGTTGTACCCCGAACACGCCAAGGCCGCCTGCTCGAAGATCTTTTCGCTCGTCAACCTTGGTTTTCTGTAGGTTTTCTTGCCGGTTTCCTTGTTCATGCTACCACAACACAGCCGCAATGTACCCAGAACAGACACAACTTCGGGCGAATCCCAAGAATCCACCCGCCCTATGAATGGGCGTACTGACAAACCTGTCCGTTGTTCTTCAGTGCTTCGCGCGCCGTTACCACAGCGGGGGTTCCCATATCCTGTCCTGAACAAGCCAGGGCCGCCTGCTCAAAGACCTTTTCACTGACAATCCTCGGTTTTCGGTAAACGCTCGCGTGGCTTTTCTTCTGCATGCGATGTTTCTCGTCTCATGAAGGACTGGGAATGCCGGCGGTGCGCCGTCATGCCAATGGCGTACCATTCGTCCAAAGATGACGAATCTAAACACATTCTCGGAACGGTGTCAAGTTTTTTTTTAGAGAAAAAGGCATTGTGGCCACGGAGCCAAAACGCCGCCCGATTCGCCCCCGGCTCGACGCCTGCAGGACTTTCCCCAGAGTGCGGACGGGATTAGGCGTAACCACTGCCGGCCATTTGGCTTGCGAAACCCGGCTTGCAGAATCCACGAGGGGTCATCGTGAGGAGTCACGCGCTTCGCGTGACGACGAAGCAATCTGGCGGATCGATGGTAATCGAGCGCGCGAGATGGCTTCGTTGAGATACTCGCTGACGCGAAAATCGCTCCTTGCAATGATGGTATGAAAGCGCACTCCTGGGGCAGAATGGTTCAGTTCTCCCCCGGGTCAAAGAGTTCTTTAAAGAAAGGGGCGCGCTACTCGACATACGGCGCGCTTTCAGAGATGACAACATGTGGGTCCCGCGAAGCAAACATAGCAACCGATACTATCAACATGGGTTAGGACAGATCGTGCTCAGGTCATGGGGAAAGTCCTGATAGGGATCCGTGCCGTGGGGTGGGCTACTCTTGGATGTCAAGGAATTCCTTCAGCTTCGCCGGCTCCAGCCGGAAGTAGGATCCCTTGCCTTCATAGAACCCGTGCTTTCGGATGAGATGAACCCCCATTGCGGTGTAGACGATCTCCTCGCCGGTATCGATTCTCTTCACGCGCACATTGGTCTTGGGAAAGAGTCCGTCACCGGGCCAGGGGCAGGGGAGCTTGCCGCGCACCGTCTCGACGTTGACGAGGAACTTGCCGTCCACCTCCACTTCCGTGCCGAGACCGGGCTTGCCTGCGTCGAGAAGGTGTTGCAGCGTCTCGGCGATCTGTTGGTGGTCTATGCCAAGGCGGTTCATCTCGGCCTCGTCGGCCATGAGAATCTCGATGAGACGGCGTTTGTCGCCGCCGAGAAAGCCATCCCGGCTGATGATCCCCGTTTGCATGCGTTTCTCCACAAGGTCCAGGAGTGGGTCCTGCTTCATGGTTCGATCCTACGAAAACTTGTCATAGAAAATCGAGTTATCCTTGATGCCCTTGCGATGCAGCACCTCGGCCGATGCGTCGATCATGCCGGGGCTCCCACAGAGGTAGGCCTCCTTGACTTGGCCTTCCTTGATGTGGCGATCCAGAACGTCTGTGACGAGGCCCGTTTCTCCGTCCCACGCCTCGTCGGGGGCCAGGCGGGCAATGGATGGAATATACTCGAATCCGGGCAACTCGCCCTCGAACTTCTTGGCTTCGTCGAAGAGATAGAGGTCGCGGAGAGTGCTTACCCCGTAGAAGAACCGGGCCTTGCGGTCGATGCCCTTCTCCCTCATGTCGGCGAGTATGGACAGGATGGGGGCGATGCCGCTGCCGCCGGCGATGAATACCAGCTCTTCGCTCGAGCCGGTCAGGCAGAACTTCCCATGGGGTCCATTGATGGTCACCTTGTCCCCCTCTTGCAGGACCTCAAACACGTATGTTGTGCAGATCCCCTTGGGGACCAGGCGGATGATGAGGTCCACGTGCGTCTTGTCGCCGGGTGGCGAGGCGATCGAGTAGGCGCGGTAGACCGGATCGGGGTTGCTCCCATAGGGAGGCGCCTGGAACTGGATGAACTGGCCGGCCCTGAAGTCGATTTCATCGCCCTCGGCCAGCCTGAGGCGGACATACTTCGTGTCGTGGTTCAGGTCGGTCAGTTTCTCGACGGTGGTTTGGTATTCCTTGACCGACAGAAGCTCCTCGGGGATCTCGATGTCCAGATCGTTTCTGATCTTGATCTGACAGGAAAGGCGGATATTGTCCTTGACCTCGTCCACGGTCAGATAGGGCTCTTCGGTGGGGAGGACCTCGCCTCCGCCCTTGTGGATTTTCACCTTGCAGAGGCCGCAGCTCCCCCGGCCGCCGCAGGCGGAGGGGATGAAGATCTTGTTGTCCATCAGCGCGGCCAAGAGCGACCCGCCGCCCTCCAGCTTGATCTCTTTGTCCTTGTTGAGCGTGAGGGTGCACTCGCCGTAATCGAGGAGGACGGCATCGGCAACGAGGACCAGCAGCGCAAGGACTGCGGAGAGTATGCAAGTCAGAGCAACGGCGACGATGAGTTCCAAAGCATTCCCCTACAGAGCAATCATTCCGCTGAATCCCATGAACGCCAGCGCCATGATGCCGGCGATGATGAGGGTGATTCCAGGACCTTCCAGGCCCTTCGGAACCTGCGAACGTTTCATGCGCTCGCGGATACCGGCCATGGTGACGATTGCCAGCGCCCACCCGACGCCGCTGCCGGCGCCGTAGGCGATGGCGCTCAGGAAGGTGTACTGTCGAATGACCATGAACAGCGACACGCCCAGGATGGCGCAGTTCACTGTGATCAACGGCAGAAACACGCCGAGGGCGTAATACAGCCGCATGGACACGCGCTCGATGACGATTTCCACGAATTGCACGAACGCGGCGATGACGACGATAAAGATGATGAACCGAAGGTACGCGAGGTCCAGACCCTCCGCCGCGCTCCCGAGGAGCCATGTAAGCGCGCCCTTTTCGAGGAAGAAGTGATAGACGAGCCAGTTCAGGCCGGACGTGCACGTGATGACGAAGATCACCGCGCCGCCCAGGCCGAGGGCCGTCTTCACCTCGCGCGAGCACCCGAGGAAGGGACACATGCCCAGGAAGTAAACCAGGAGGATGTTGTTCGTGAGTGCTGCGGCGAAGAAGATGACGAACAGGCTCTGGCCGGGTGTCATGTCAGTTGCCTCCTTCCTTGATTTGGGGCTCGGAATGGTATCGGGCCAGCCACACCAGGATGCCGAGCATGAAGAACGCTCCCGGCGCCATCACCATCACCGTCCACGGCAGGAACCAGTCGCCCAGGACGGGGTAGCCGAAAAGCGAGCGAAACCCGAGGAGCTCGCGGAAAAACGCGATAACCATCAGCACACCGGAATACCCCAACGAGTTCCCCAGGGCGTCCCAGAAGCTGAGCAGAGGACGGTTGCTGCGGGCGAAACTCTCGCAGCGGCCCATGACGATGCAGTTGGTGATGATGAGTCCGACGTAGGGGCCGAGCTGCTCGCTGATCTCCGGGAGCTTCGCCTTGATGACGATGTCCACGATGACGACATACGACGCGATGATGAGCGTCTGGACCATCATGCGGACGCGCACGGGGGTGTAGTTTCGCAGAAGCGAGACCGTGACGCACGATGCGCAGAGCGTGAACACCAGCCCCGCACACATGATCGCCGTGTTGAGCAGGTAGTTCGTCACCGCCAGCGTGGAACAGATGCCGAGCACCTGGCGGAAGACGGGGTTTTCCTCCCAGAGCCCTCGGAGGAGCGCGCCGTAGCTCTGCGTGTTCCGGATCTTCATGGAGCGCCTTTCTTCATCGTCGCGCGGATTCGTTCGATGTCCCGGTTCAGAAAGCTCTCGACGCCCTTGGTGGTTATCGTCGCCCCGGTAATGCCGTGGACCTCGTGCTTGTCGAGGGGCTTGTCGGAACTGACAAAGCGAATGTATTCACCGCCCTTGCCCCTCGATGTGACGGACTTGCCCTCGAATTGACTCTTGAACCACTCCTCCGTAATGCGCGCCCCGAGACCCGGGGTCTCGCCCTGTCTCGTGAAGTCGATCCCGATGATCGTGTCGAGGTCGGGGCCAAGGGCCAGCATGCCCTCGATCTTGCTCCAGAGGCCCATGCCGCCGATGGGGAAGGCGTAGCCGATGACCTGCCTTTTTTCATCGTCGGTGTATCCGGTATAGACGGTCAGGTCCTGCACGTTTTTCTCTGTCACCCGCCGCCTGAAAAGATCTCCGACCTCCTTCTTGGACAGGCGCCCGCCCTCGGTCAGGCCCAGCACCCGAAGAACGACTCGCTGAAAGCGCACCTCCGCGTTCAGCCGCACCTGCTCTTGCGTGGCGATCTTGGCAAACGTGACGCCTGTTGTGAACACGGCGGCCACGACCGCCATATAGCCGATGATGTAGGCCTTCTCTTTCATCCCGGCTCGCTCCCGGCCCCGGCGGCGACCTTGCGTTTCTCCTTTACCGCCTTCACGGCGTAGTCCGTAATCGGAGCGAACATATTGCCCAGCAGGATGGCGAAATTCATCCCCCCCGAGAACCCCGAGAACGCACGAATGACCACCGTCACCATACCGATCAGCGAGCCATAGAGGAACATGCCCTCCGGTGTCCGGGCGGCGCTGATCGGATCGGTGGCCATGTAGACGGCCCCGAACAGGAGGCCCCCGGCGAGGATCGTCCAGTGCGGCGGTGGAATTTGCTTGACCCCGGCATAGTGCAGGATCGCGCTGAAGGCGAATGCGCTGCCCGCCACAGAGACCATGATCCGCCAGTTGGCGGTTTTCCGGTAGAGGAGATACGCTGCGCCGATGAGAATGAGCAACGCGGACGTCTCACCGAAGGAACCGCCGATGTTCCCGAAAAAGAGGTCCTTTATCGACTCGAGTTGCCCGGCCGACTTGAACTGGTCCAGCGGCGTGGCGCCCGTGAAGGCATCGGCGCGGCCCCAGTGGAGGAAGCCGCCCAGGCCGCCGGTGAACGGGTCGGCCCAGTCCGATGTGATGTGCTTGGGAAAATTCACATAAACAAAACATCGCCCCACCAGCGCGGGATTGAATACGTTGGCACCGAACCCGCCGAAGACCATTTTGCCGAACAACACCGCCACCACAATCCCGACCACGGCGATCAGAAGCGGCGTTTGCGGGGGGAGGATCAGGCTGTAGAGCGTGGCCGTCACGAACACGGCCGACGTGACGGGCTTCCCCCGCTGGCGGACAAAAAGCCATTCCACGACAAAGCCGACCCCATTGCAGACGGCCAGGACAAGAAGCGACCGCAGGCCGAAGAAGTACACCGAACCGAGGAGGGGCGGTGCAGCAGCAACCAACACGTTAATCATCGGTCGCTGCCATTGAATCCACTTCGGTTTCCCGGCAACCGATTTGGACTGCCCTTTCTTCTCCTCAGGCATCCTGCCGCACTCCCCAGAGAGGATGATAGGCCCTATGAAAAAAGATGAGGGTGAATTGTACACCATCCGGCTTTCCACAGTCAACAACTACGTCCCTCACAATCTGTAGAATACGGCGGCCGCCTTTTCTCTTGAAGTCCTTCTCCGATCCTGCATATAATCACCAAGAAATCAGACAGGCGCACGGGCGCCGCGTCCAGCCGTCTGTCCTGACGGGGGTGGAATTGGTGGAGAACAGCCGTGAGCAACGGGACCTATGCAAAGGGCTTGGAAGGCGTTATTGCCGCCGAGAGCAGCATCTGCAAGATCGACGGGGCGAACGGAAAACTCTATTACCGGGGCTATTCCATCGAGGATCTCGTCCAGAACTGCTCGTTCGAGGAAGTGACCTATCTTCTCCTCTACGGCGCGCTGCCGACCGAGCAGGAGCGGTCTGGATTTTCTCAGAGGATGCGCGCCGGCCGCGACCTCGCCCCGCCCATTCTCGACATGATCCGCAATTTTCCCAAGGCCGCCCACCCCATGCAACTCCTCCAGTCCGTTATTGCCTACCTCAGCGCCTATGTGGAGCACGTGATCCAGCACGGCGAAACCTGCAACTGCCGGAACACCCTCCACCAGGTCGTGCAGTTGGCCAGCGTCATCGCGACGTACCAACGCTTCGCAGAGGGGGGGGACTATGTCAAGCCGCGTGCGGACCTTTCCCACGGCGCGAACTTCCTCTACATGATGCACGGCGAGGCCCCCGACGCGCTGGAGGGCGAGATCATGGACAAGTGTCTCCTCCTCCATGCCGAGCACGGGTTCAATGCGTCGACCTTCACGGCGCGCGTCGTGGCCTCGACGCTCAGCACATGCTATTGCAGCATCTCCAGCGCCATCGGGTCGCTCTTCGGATCGCTGCACGGGGGGGCGAACGAGCGGGTGATCGCCATGGCCGACAAGATCGGCGGCAAAGAGAACGTGAGGGCCTACCTCGACAACGCCCTTTCGCAAAAGGAAAAAATCATGGGCATGGGCCACCGGGTCTACAAGGCCATGGACCCGCGCGCGGTGGTGATGGAGGGGTTCCTTAAGCAGCTTTCGGAGAAGAAGAACGATTTCCACTATTACGGGATACTGAAAGAAGTTCAAACCGTTTTCCGCAGGGTCATGGAGGAGAAGGGCAAGCCGATCTATCCGAACGTCGATTTCTTCTCCGGCGCGGTGTACCTCCTGCTTGGCATTCCGCCGATCCTTTTCACGCCCATCTTTGCGGCTGCCCGGGTCTCCGGCTGGCTTGCCCACATCCTGGAACAGCGCAGCGACAATCGTATCTATCGACCCAAATGCCTCTACGTCGGGCCGGAGGCGAGGGCGTTTGCCGACATCGACAAACGGTGAGAAACGTGCCCGTCAGGAACCCGCAGGACGGAGGGAGTCCAAAATGAACGCAATGAACCAGCTTTTCCACTGCAACGTCTGCGGCCAGGAGGTACGGGTGGTGAGGCCGGGGCCGGGGGCGCTGTATTGCTGTGGGGAAGCGATGGTCCCGGTCGAAGAGGCCGATGAGGACAAGTCGGAAGAATCGGAATGATGCAGCCGAAGGAACCGAAACTCGATATCTCGCCGGAAGTCCTGCTGGAGATCTACTACTGCATGCTCCTCTGCCGCCGCTTCGAGGAGCGCCTGGCCGCGCTCTACAAACAAGGCAAGATCCTCGGCGGCATCTTCTCCGGCATCGGCCAGGAGGCCGTCTCCCTCGGCACGTGCTTCGACCTGTTGCCCGGGGACGCCGTCTTTCCGCTGCACCGCGACATAGGCGTCGTCCTCACCCGCGGCGTCGATCCCAAGGTCCTGCTCGCCCAGATCATGGGCAAGACCACCGGCATGTCGAGGGGCAAGGCCGACTACCTCCACGGCGGCGACCCGGAGCTCGGTATCTACGGTTCGACCAGCATGCTGGGGTCGTCGCTTCCGCTTGCCTGCGGCGCGGCCCTGGCCTTCAAACTGAAGCTCACGAACCATGTCGCCGTGGCCTACATCGGCGACGGCGGTACAAGCCGAGGCGACTTTCACGAGGCGGTCAACTTCGCCGCCGTGCAGCGCCTGCCGGTCATTTTTGTGGTGGAGAACAACCAGTACGCCTACTCCACCCCCATCGAGAAGCAGATGGCCGTGGCCAATGTCGCCGAGCGGTCGTCGGGATACGGCCTGCCGACACACTCGGTGGGCGGCAACGACATCCTGGAGATCCGCCACCTCATGGCGCGGTGCGTCGAGCGCGCGCGCCACTGGCTGGGGCCGTCGCTCATCGAGTGCCAGACCTACCGCTGGCACGGCCACTCCGAGCACGACGACGCCTCCTATCGCGAGACGGAGGAATACCTGGAGTGGAAGAGCCGCGACCCGATCCCGAGATACCAGGCCTACCTGCGCGAGAAGGACCTCTTGACCGACAACGTTGCGCAGCGATACCTGGACCAGGTAAACGCCGAGATCGACGCGGCCCTCGAGTTCGCAGAGAAAAGCCCCTTCCCCGAACCGGAGGAGGCATCCGAGGGCGTTTTCGCGGATACGTGATCCAAATGGCGAAGAAAAACGAAAGGGAAGTGACGTACCTTGAAGCCATCCGCCAGGCCCTGGCCGAGGAGATGGCGCGGGACAAGTCCGTCTTCATCATCGGCGAGGATGTCGGCGCCTATGGAGGGGCATTTGGAGTAACGAAGGGCCTGTTCGAGGAGTTCGGAGAGCAGCGCGTGATCGACACGCCCATCAGCGAGGCCCTCATCGCCGGCGCGGCCACGGGCGCGGCCATGCTCGGTATGAGACCGGTTGCGGAGATGCAGTTCGCCGACTTCATCTCCTGCGCCTTCGACCAGGTCGTGAACCAGGCGGCGACCCTGCGCTACCGCATGGCGGGCAAGGTGTCCGCGCCGTGGGTGATTCGCATGCCCTCCGGCGGCAACATCCACGGCAGCATGTATCACTCGCAGAACCCCGAGGGCTGGTTCTTCCACACCCCCGGCCTCAAGATCGTCTGCCCGTCCACGCCATACGATGCGAAGGGGCTCCTCAAGGCGGCAATCCGCGACGACGACCCGGTGCTCTATTTCGAATACAAATACCTCTATCGGCGGCTGAAGCAGGAGCTGCCGGCGGATGACTACATCGTCCCCCTCGGCAAGGCAGACCTTCGCCGAGAGGGCAGGGACCTGAGTATCATCACCTACGGCGCTCAGACCGTGCACGCCATGGCCGCCGCGGACCAACTGGCCGCCGACGGCGTCGACTGCGAGGTGATCGACCTCCGCAGTCTCTGTCCTCTGGACAAGGAAACCGTCCTCCAGTCCGTGGAGAAGACGAGTAAGGTACTCATCACCCACGAGGACTGGGAGCGCGGCGGGGTCGGCGCGGAGATCGCGGCGATGCTGGCTGAGGAGATGTTCGAGCACCTGGACGGGCCGATCCTGCGCGTGGCCAGCCTCAACATCCCGGTCCCGTTCAGTCCGCCACTGGAGGAATTTTACCTGCCGACGGTGGAGAAGATCGCCGAAGCCGCCCGCAGATTAGCCGCATATTGACGGGGGCACAGGGAGCACTGCAATGGACATGAACATCATCATGCCGCAGCTTGGCGAGTCGATCGCCGAGGGGAAGATCACCGTCTGGCTGAAGCAGGAGGGGGAAACTATCGAACGGGATGAGTCTCTCGTCGAGGTCGAGACCGACAAGGCCACCGTCGAGGTCCCCGCCCCTGCGTCAGGCACGCTGAAGAAGATCCTCGCCGGCATCGAGGACGTGGTCGAGGTCGGCGGCCCCATTGCCGTGCTGGAGGTCGAGAGGACGGAGGGCGAGGTATCCATGGAAATTCCCCGGTCTCCGGCCCGCACCGCCAGCACCACCCTCCCGAAGAAGGAGGCGCCGAAACCCGTCCCGAAAAAGCCGAAGGCGGAGACCCAGGAGACAAAGACCGTTCGCGCGGCCAGGGAAACCGCCCCCCCGCTGCCCGTCAAGACGAAGAAGGGCGGTATGCGCCTCACCCCCATCGTTCGCCGTCTGCTGCGGGCGCACGATCTCGATCCATCCGCGATCAACGGCACAGGAACAGACGGGCGCATCACACGCGAAGATGTCCTGACCTACATCGAGGAGCACAAGAACGAAATCGAACAGGCCGAGCCGGAGAAACCGGGACCCGCGAGGCCCGAAGCTCCGGTTGAGAAGGAGGAGCCGCGGGCCGACGGGCCGGATGACGAGGTCGTTCCCCTCGACAAGATCCGCAGGCGCATCGCGGAGCGTCTTGTGCGGAGCAGGCATGAGGCGGCGCATGTGACCACCGTCGCGAAGGTCGATATGACCGAGGTGGTGACGCTCCGCAAGAAGCACAAGGAGGCCTATCAGAAAAAGGGCATCAAGCTCACCTACATGCCGTTCATCCTCAAGGCCACCGCGATGGCCCTGAAGGAATTCCCCTACGTCAACTCGTCCTGGGGGGACGACGCCATCCTCCTGCACAAACGAATCAACCTGGGCGTCGCCGTGTCGCTGGAGGAAAAGGGCCTAGTCGTTCCGGTGCTGCGCGATGCCGACGGGCTGTCGATCAAGGAGCTCGCTCAGAGATTGCAGGACCTGGCGGCGCGGGCGCGATCAAGAAAACTCTCCCCGGAGGAGATCCAGGGCGGTACATTTACGATCACGAATCCCGGGGGGTTTGGCGCGGTCCTTTCCACGCCGATCATCAACCAGCCCGAGGCGGCCATCCTCGCGATCGAGACTATCGAGGAGGTCCCGGTCGTGGTGGACGGGGGGATCGTCATCCGCTCGATGATGAACCTCTGCCTCTCCTACGATCACCGAATCGTGGACGGCGAGACGTCGATCAAGTTCCTCCAGAAGATACGGCAGGTCCTGGAAGCGGCGGAATTCGGCATGGGTTGATTATCGGTCCGGCGACAGCTTCTCGGGCCGCAGCAGCTCGTCCACTTGCTCCTTTGTGAGCAAGCCCTTTTCGATAGCCAGCTCGCCGATGGATTTCCCCGTTTCCACCGCCTCCTGGGCCACTTCGGCGGACGCATGATAGCCGATGACCGGGCGGAGCAATGTGGCGAGGCCGACGCTCTTCATCGCGTGTTGCCGGCACAGATCCGCATTCGCCGTAATGCCCGTTGCACAGCGGTCGATGAAGGCCCGCAGGCAGTTGGTGAGGACTTCGATCGACTGAAGCAGGTTGAAGTGGATCACCGGCATCATCACGTTGAGCTCCATCTGCCCCGCCTGCACGGCCAGGGCGATGGTCAGGTCGTTGCCCACCACCTGGAAACAAACCATGTCGAGGACCTCGGCCATGACCGGGTTTACTTTCCCCGGCATGATGGACGACCCAGGCTGCGTGGTCGGCAGATCGATCTCGCCGAGACCGGTCTTCGGCCCGGAGGACAGAAGGCGCAGGTCGTTCGCAATCCGGATCAGTTCCAGGGCCAGCGTCTTCAGTGCGCTGGAGACCATGGCGAACGGCGCGTTGGACTGCATTGCCTCAAAGGTATTCGGCGAGGGCCTCAGCTCGATGCCCAGAAGTTCGCCCAGCTTCTTCACCACATTCTGCCGATAGCCGGGGTGCGTCATCACGCCCGTGCCCACGGCGCTGCCGCCGATGCCCAGATCGCGCAGATGATCGGCGCTCGACTCGAGATGCCGCCTGCACCGCCGGATCGCATCGGCATAGCCCCCGAACTCCTGTCCGAGGGTGATCGGCGTCGCGTCCTGCAGGTGCGTGCGCCCGGACTTGACGACCGCCTTGAACTCATCGGCCTTGTCGGCGAAGGCATCGGCCAGTTCGTCCAGCACCGGCAGAAGCCTGCTCAGCAGCATCAGCGCCGCGATCCGCATCGAGGTGGGAAAGACGTCGTTGGTGGATTGTCCCATGTTCACGTGGTCGTTGGGATGAACGATATCATACGCCCCGCGCTTCCCCCCCAGGAGCTCGGCCGCGCGGTTGGCCAGGACCTCGTTCATGTTCATGTGGAAGCTCGTGCCGGCGCCGGCCTGATAGACATCGACGACGAACTGGCCCATGTGCTTGCCGCCGATCACCTCCTCGGCTGCCTTTACAATAGCATCGGCCAGCTTCCGGTCGAGACGATCCGCGCCGGCATTTTCGGTGGCCGCCGCTTTCTTGATGAAGGCCATGGCCCGGACGAACTCCGGGTGAGCTTTCAATCCGCTGATCGGGAAATTCTCCACCGCGCGAGACGTCTGCACACCCCAGTACACGTCTGCGGGGACCTCCCGCTCGCCGAGGAAGTCTTTCTCCGTCCTCATCTGTGTCACTGTTTCTTTCCCTTCTCAATCCGCCGCTGCAGAAACGTGATTGCCCGCATGGGCCGAATGTCTTTCGGGCAAACCTTCACACAAACGCCGTGTTTGTCGCAATCGAACACGCCGCCCTTCTCGCCTGCTCGGGCGAGGCGCTCCTCGCGCTTGGCTTCCCGGGGGTCATAAGTGTGCTTGTAAATGTCCACACACGCCTCCGGGCCGATGAAGCTCGGGTCCTCCAGCCGCTTCGGACAACCGGAGAAGCACGCCTGGCACTTGATGCAGTAGGCGGACCGTTCCCACTGGTCCAGCTCCTGCTTCGACATGTCTGCGCCATAGTCGAGGGGCTGGTCCGGTTCGCGCTTGCCTTTCTCAACGAGCCACGGCATCGCCTTGCGCACCTCGGCAAAGAACGGCCCCTGATCGACGACCAGGTCCTTGATCACGGGTTCGTTCAGGAGCGGCTCGACGGTGATCGTATCGCCGTCGTCGGCGATCTCCTTGATCTGGGTCTTGCACGCCAGCCGGGCCGTGCCGTTGATCCGCATGGCGCACGACCCGCAGATCGCCCCGCGGCAGGCGTAGCGGTAGGCCAGCGTGCCGTCCTGGTGGTCATGAATTTCGTGCAGAGCGCTCAGGACCACCATGCCCGGCTCGACCGACAGGACGTATTCCTGCCAGTGCGGGTCGCTGTCGGTCTCCGGGTTGCAGCGTTGGATATTGAGTGCGACGTTCATTCGCACGCCCCTCAGACGGTCTTGTCCGGATAGTCGATGGCCCACTCGCCCGCGCCCTCCTTGGCGTCGCCCCAGAGGGCCATGAACTCCTCGCTCGCGCCGTGCTCGCGCAGATGGCTGAGGAATAGCTCGTGCATCTCGGCCACGACGCCCTCGTTCTCGGCGGCGATGTCGTTCGCTGCCAGGGGGTCTTTGGTCATGTCGTAGAGCTCGCGGCGGCCGTACGCGCCCACCGGCGCATAGCCCCACTCCCTCGTCACGAGGAACGGCGTCACGGCCTTGCGGGGGCGCTTGCCCTCCTTGCTGCGGACGCAGCAGCCGCTCACCACATAGTCGCGGTGTTTCGCCTCTCCGTTGAGAATCGCCTTTGCGAAGGACTTGCCGTCAAAGGGCTTCGGCGGATTGACCTTCGCCCCGGCCAGCTCGGCCATCGTCGGCAGGAGGTCCATGGGCGAGACAAACAGGTCCAGGCTCTGTCGTTTCGGTACGTCACCCCCGGCGACGAGGCACGGCGTGTGGCCGATCTCCGGGTAGATGGGCCAGTAGCGGGGGTCGGTGTCGTGGATGTTCGACTTGCCCGTACGCTCGTGCTCGCCGACGGACATGCCGTGGTCCGCGGTGACGAGGACGATGGAGTCGTCCCAGAGGCCCAGGTCGTCGATCTTCTCCAGCACGCGCCCCAGCCACCTGTCCACCAGCTCCGACTCGGCGGCGTAGTGGGCCCACAGGTTTTTCAGCTCCGCATCGGTGAAGGCCGAGGCCGGGCCGTAGTTCGGGTGGAGCATGGGGGTGCCGGTGTAGTCCGGGTCGTAGCGCTTGACGAGGTACTCCGGCGCGTCCCAGGGCTCGTGGGGGTCGAAGAAGTCCACCCACAGGAAGAACGGGCCGGCGTTGTGATTCTCTTCGAGCCACTTCATGGTGAGCATGCCGGTCTTGGCGGGGAACTTGTCGAATTCGGAGGTGGAATAGTGATTGACCCAGCGGTGAACATCCACCAGTGTGTGATCGCGGAAACGAGGACGCGTGCGGGTCTTCTCATCCGGCATGACGTTCACGATCTCCTCGTTCAGGCGCAGCAGCGGGCGGTCGGCCTCCTGGCCGCGGTTCTGGTAGGCGGCGTCGAATTTTTCATTGAACCGCGCCTTGAAGAGATGGGGGCAGTCGCAGAGGAGTTGCGTGGCATAGCCGGCCTGGCCGAGCATGGCGGCGATGTGGTTCGGACTGCTCAGTTCGATTGCCTGCCAGCCGTAATGCGGCCAGCCGCATACGCCGGTGGCGACGTCGGTCCGATGGGGGATCGTGGGGAAGCTGCCAACATAACTCCCGTGCACCTCCGTCGCGCGCTCGGCGATGAACCTGTCCAGATACGGCGACCGCACGGGGCGCTCGGCTCGATTGCCGAGGTTGTCATAGCGGTAGGTGTCCGTAATGAGCAGAATGATATTCCTCACTATGCGTTCTCCTCTTCTACAAGTGCCTCAATCTGTGCAGTGAAACCGGCGCGCAGGATGTCCTTTTTCCGTCGCATCCCTGGAGGGGATTATAGCATCACAGCAAGGGACGATCAAGAGCAGCCACTTGACTCAATATTTTTTCTTGACCTGCCCCTGGCACTTTTGGTATAGTTTAAGACATAAGACATGGGCGCTGCCCTACGAAGCGGGTGTCCCCCACCTTGGCCGTTGAGGCCCGCAGAGGGAACGGCCAGCGCCCTTTTCCCTTCTCTGCGCCCGGCGCATGATGGAAACGCCGGGTTGCCCTCAGCACGTAGAAAAGAAGCCTTGGCTCCTCGATTACAGCCCTCCTATTGACTTGCCTTCGGCTTGTGCTATCATAGCTCCACGGATGACATAATCTCGCCGAAAGGAGGAGTCGTATGAAGAAACTGACGAGACGAGAGCTGATCAAACGCACCGCCGCCGCGGCGGCGGCGCTGGCGGCGCCGGCCATCGTGCCGTCCACCGCCTTGGGCAAGGACGGCGCCGTCGCGCCGAGCGAACGCATCGTCATGGGCGCCATCGGCATCGGCAACCGCGGCGCAAGCGACCTGAACTGGATGCTCGGCGAAAAGGATATGCACTTCGTGGCGATCTGCGACATCCGAAAGTCCCGCCGCGAGTACGTCAAGAGCCTGGTGGACAGCCGGTATGGCAGCAAGGACTGCGCCATGTTCATCGACCTGCGCGAGTTCCTCGCCGCGCGGGACGACATCGACGCCCTGCTCATCGCCACCGGCGACCGCTGGCACGCCCTGGCATCGGTCCTGGCCATGAAAGCGGGCAAGGACATGTATTGCGAGAAGCCCGGCACGATGACCATCGCCGAGGGACAGGCCCTGCGAGACACGGAACGGCGATATGGCCGCGTCTTCCAGACGGGCACGCAACGCCGAAGCGAAGGGAAATTCGTCGCTGCCACGCAGCTCGCCCGCCTGGGCTACCTGGGCAAGCTGCACACCGTCCGGGCGCACTTGGCCAGTTGGACACCCGTCCCGAAGTTCGACTGGCGGCCCGCCGAGCCGCTGCCGCCAAAGGACGAGATAGACTGGGACCTCTGGCTCGGGCCCTGCCCCTGGCGCCCCTACAACTCGGCCTACGTGAGGGGCGGCTGGCGCGGCTACTACGACTTCCATTCCGGCGACATCGGCGAATGGGGCAGCCATACCATCAACCAATGCCAGATGGCCCTCGACTCGGACGACACGTCCGGCATCGAGTATGAGTATCCGGGCAACAAGGAGGGCGAGGGCATGGTGATTCGCTATGCCAATGGCGTCAAGATGATCCTCCAGCGCAAAGGCTGGCACGGCTCGTGCGGCGTCACGTTCGAGGGCACTGAGGGCTCGGTTTCTGTGGCCGACGGCTATGAGAAGCCCGAGGTCACCCCCGCATCGCTGCTCCAGGAGTGCCCGAAGCTGGTGCGCGACTACCAGGCCCAGACCCAGCGCCCGCTGAACCACGTCCGCGACTTCTTCAACTGCGTCAAGACCCGGCGGCGGACCGTATCCAACGCGGAGGTGGCCCACCGATCCATGACCACCTGCCACGCGGCCAACATCTGCCTGTGGCTGGAACGCAACCTGAAGTGGGACCCGGTGAAGGAGGAGTTCATCAACGACCCGGAAGCCAATCGCTTCCTCTCCCGCGCCATGCGGCAGCCGTGGCAGATATAGGACTCAGAAGGAGGAAACGCCGTGCATAAGTCAAGACACATTCTCGCAATCACGGCCGTCCTGGCACTCGCCGCAGCGTTACCGTGCATCGGCCAGGACGCCAAAGCGTCCGCAACGGGGTTCGAAATTCGATCCGCCGTCTATGAGGCCGTTGACGGATCGGGAAAAGCCGATGTGACCGAGAAGGTCAAGGCCATGGTCAAGGATGGCACGCTGTCCATTAGAGTGACCAACAAAGACCTCGGAGGCGACCCCACCCCTGGGCGCGTCAAGCGGCTGCGTGTGGAATACGCCGTGGACGGCAAGCCGCAGGTCATCGTCGTGAGAGAGGGCGGACATCTGGAGATCCCTCCTATTCCCCCGTGGCAGTCGGCGGCCAAGCTCATCCCCATCCTGCAGTCGGATGCGCCCCTGGAGAAGAAGTCCGATGCCCTCCGCCAGCTCGCGATAACAGGCAACAAGGAGGCCATCCCCGTGATAGCGGGTCTCCTGACCGATGAGAAGCTCTCGCACATGGCCCGCTACGCCCTGCAGACGAACCCCGATCCCGCCGTGGACGATGCCTTTCGCAATGCCCTGGGGCAGGTCAAGGGCAACCTGCTCGTCGGTGTGATCAATTCGATTGGCGTCCGGCGCGATGCCAAGGCCGTCGAGGCGCTAACCCAGCTCCTGCGCGACTCCGATGCTCAGGTCGCATCGGCCGCCGCAGGCGCCCTGGGACGAATCGCGACACCGGATGCCGCCACGGCCCTGAAGCAGGCCGTGGACGGCGCCCCGAAGGCAACGCAGCCAGCTCTCTACGATGGCCTGCTGCGCTGCGCCGATGCCCTCCGCTCGCAGGGCAAGGCGAAAGACGCCCAGGCGATCTACGACAAGGTGCGGGCCTCGGAAGCGCCCAAGCCCATCCGTGCTGCCGCAGTGCGCGGCGCGATTCTCGCCCGCGGTCCCAACGGTGCGGCGTTGCTGGTAGAGCAACTCCGCAGCGCCGATCCAACGTGCTTCGACATCGGCCTCCGGGTCGCTCTCGAACTCCCCGGCAAGGACGTCACCCAGGCCCTGACGGCGGAGCTGGGCAAGCTGCCGGCGGACAGGCAGATGATGCTCCTCCGGGCCTTGAGCAAGCGCGGCGACCAGACGGCCCTGCCCGCCTTCCTTGCTTCGGCCAAGAGCGGCGAAAAAGACGTTCGGCTCACCGCCATCGGCCTGCTGCCCGAGATGGGCAATGCCGGTGCGGTGCAGCCCCTCATTGCGCTGACGGGCGATCCGGACGCCGACATCGTTCGCGCTGCACAGGGCAGCCTGGCGACATTGCCCGGCAAAAAAACCGATGACGCTATCGTCGCCATGCTCGACGGCGCGGACACCGGCCGACGTATCATCGCCATCGGGCTGGTCGCAAGTCGCCGGATGAAGCCTGTCATCCCCAAGCTGCTGAAGGCCGCCGCCGATCCGAACCAGGAGGTCCGCCTCGCGGCCCTGAAAACGCTGGAGCAACTTGGCGGTTCGGCCGAGATCGCGCCATTGCTCGATTGTCTGATGAGCGCCAAGGACCGGAAGGACATGAGTGCGGCCGAGAGCGCCCTGAGCGCGGTTGCCGCACGGGATGAGAACCCCGGCCGGTGCGCTCAGCAGGTTATCGAGCGCATGGCGAAGGCCGCGCCGGAGCAGAAGATCGCCCTCCTGCACGTCTTGACGGCCGTCGGCGGTCCGTCGGCCCTGCAGGCGGTGCGGGGGGCCATCGATGATCCGAATGCAGGCGTCCATGCGACCGCCATCCGCGCCCTGGGCAAGTGGCAGACCGCCGACGCGGCGCCCGTGCTGCTCGATTTGGCCAAGAACTCGGCCGACGCAAAGGACAAACTACTCTGCCTGCGCAGCTACATCGGTCTGGCGGGCAACAGCCGCCTGCTCCGGGATCGTCGGCTGACCCTCTGCAAGCAGGCCGAAACGCTGGTCCAACGTGACGAGGAGAAGAAGCTCCTCCTCGGCGCGCTGGGCGGCATCGCCAGCCCCGATGCCTTTGCTATCGTCATGCCGTACCTGGACAATTCGGCCACGAAGGAGGAGGCGTGCGCGGCGATCCTGTCCATAGCGCAGAAACTGACGCACGGCCGGAGGGCCCTGAGCAAGAACGCCGCCACGGTGCTGGCCCCCCTGAAAAAGGCGGCGCAGACCACGGCAAACGCCCATCTGAAAAAGCGGATCGACGTGCTGCTGAAGCAAGCGCAGACCAAGGCCCGCAGGAGGTAGGTCGATGGACACCCTCCGGCATCTATCCCAGGCATCTCGAAATCGCCGGTGTGCAGATTGACAACCAGCCACCGCCGGACGGGATCAGCCTGGTCTCCTTGATCGACATCGGTGAGCAAACACGGCGCCATTGGTCAGGCGGGCGCAAGGCTGGCCGTAGCTGTCGCCGCCCGAGAGGTAATACTCGCCTGGATAAAGGGGGTGCACGTCTTGATCTGGCTGAAGCAGACCTAACCCGTCCAACACCGCCTCCCCTTCGAACTCCCCCCCATGAACCATGGGGAAACTCCTCAGTTGATTATTCGGTTGATTTGGCATCGGCCTTTGTGCGAAAATAGGAGTGGGGTTTTCACGGGTAATTCCGTAGCAACCATTTGGCTAAATGGTTACATCCCGTGAAGCGGGCAGTGTGCGCCCGCGGTTGCGGGTCGAGACCGCGTTAGGGAATATGGTTCTGAGGAGCGACTGCCATGCCGATACGAATTGAGTGTTCTTGCGGCAAGGTGTTGAACGTCCCCGATACCATGGCCGGTCAGAAGGGCAAGTGCCCCGGCTGCGGCGCGATGTTGACCGTCCCCAAACCGGGGGAGCAGGCGATGGTCGAGGAGGAAACGCGGCGGTGGAAGTACCGCGGGCCGAAGGTCAGCGTGGCGCCGCTGATCATGGGCAGCGTCGTGTTTCTCCTGCTTGCCGTCGGCGGGATCGTCTACTACTCCAAGAAAACGGGGGCGGCGGACGCCATCTATAAAAAAGCCATGTGGCATATCCAAAAGCGCCAGTTCTTCGAGGCCGAAGCGCTACTGAAAAAGGTCGTGGAGAAGGACCCGAACTATGCCGACGCTTACATCGGCCTCGGAAATATGGCGCTCGAAAAGGGAGATTTTGAGGAGGCCCAGAAGAAGTTTGAGAAGGCGCGCGAGGTGAAACCCGGCTATCCCAAGGCCCTGGAGCGAATGGGTGTGCTGTACCTGCGCCAGGATAATATCAAGAAGGCAAAGAAAATCTGCGCCGCGTTGAAGAAGGAAGACGAGAAGCTTGCCCAAATGCTGCACGACGACATCATGCGACAGATCGATCCCACCTTTGGCGTCGCGGTGGACCCGAACGCACCGAAGAAGGACGCGTCCGACGTGGGGCCGGTGTCGGAGTGAGAAACCGCAGGCCGGGTGGAGAAGTCCGCCCAACAGACCCTCCGGCAACGCACGCATTCCTGAGAAGGACAAGATACTGATGTGTTCCGCAGTGGAGAAGAGCCGGTCGGGAACGCGCCGCAAGGTGTATGGCATTGCGGCGCTGTGTCTTGCAGGCATCGCGTTTGGCGGATGGAGAGCATACAGGCAGACTCGCCTTCGTCAGTTCGGCGTCGTTAAGGAGGGCGTGCTCTACCGCTCCGGCCAGCCCACGGAAGCGCAGTTCGACGAGATCGTGGATCGGTATGGTATCAAGACGGTCGTCAACCTCCGCTCCAATCGCGAGGAAGAATACATCAAGAAGCGCGGGCTGCGCCTGGCAACCCTCCCCATGAGCCATACGGAGCCGCTCAGCGAAAAATACGCCAAGGCATTCCTGAACCTTATTGACAATCCCGATAACTACCCCATTCTCGTCCACTGCTCCGAAGGGCAGACCCGCACGGGCGCAATGGTCGCGCTCTACCGAAGGCGAAGGTGCGGGTGGTCCAGGGGGCAGACCATCGAAGAGATGAAGCGATACGACTTCAATTTCGCCGAGCGACACGACCCACTTACCGAATCGGTCCTCGCCCTCCCGGAAGAAAGCAAGCCAGCCAAGCCGAACGAACAGGAAGCGCCGGCTGGGTAGCCCCTCTACGACCAAGAGTCCTACCCCACCCGCGAGCGCTTCGACAAACTCATCTTTTGAATGAAGCCGGTGGGCCGGGAATAAGGCTCAGTTGCCTCTGCCGCCGGTCCCGCTTCACCCCCTGGCGGCGGTGCTCCCGCACGCCCTTCAGCGCCTCGATCAATGCGCTCTTCTCGCGCGGGGTCAGCGCCGACAACTCATGCTTCCGCCCATGGGTCTGGCGGCGGATGAAGCCCTTCAGGCGGGCCGGCTGGCCGTACCAGCCCAGCGCCCTCTCCAGTCCGTGGATCATGTCGTCCTGCGTGGCCCTATGGCCCAAACGGCGGGCCTGCTCGCGGATCACATCAGCCATCTCCCGGCTGTCCAGCTCCGTCGTCGAGCACTTGCCCGTCAGGGCCGACAGGAGCGCCCGTCGCGCCTCATCATCGAGGCCCAGCTCGCGGACCTGCGCCCGGTATTTGCGTTGTTGTCCGATACTCCACTTCATTTTCCGCGCCTCCTTCACTTCAGTATATCCCGCAGGTCCGACATTTTTATCCACAATCTATCCACAACGATTCAGAACCTTTCGAAAGCGCGAAAAATAATCCTAACTTATTATCAGATCATATGTTACGACACGCTGTAAAAATACGAGGCGTAAAGTATTGCACTTTTATGAGATACGTTCAGTGAACCACGGAAATGCGCCCCCACGGGCCTTCGCACGAGACATCTGTTGGTTCAGGGTTCAAGATTCAGCGTTCACGGTTCTCCATCCTAAATTTCCGCATTCGCGTGACATTTGACATCCCTCCATTGAACAGAAACGATGCCAGGACCCTCCGAAAGCGCAAGCGAAATCTGGCGAAGCGACTGGAACGAACACCATGGCCCGAACAAGGCCGGCCCTATCACGAATCCGACCCTGTGCTGAACATCGCCTACAACATCCTGACCGGGTGGACATGCCTGGATGACATCGAGCTTCGCCGCAATGATAAAAGTTCATGGACGCGCCGGGCGCTGAGCGGATTCCCGACCCGGCGGCGGGGGATCGTACGCGGCGGTTTTCGCAAGCGCATCTGTTCGCATCGAGGGAGGCGGTGAATCGGATTCGCCCGAGGCTCTGGCGCAGGCGATTGAGCCGTACGGAGCGCAAGCGGGCAATGCTCGACGCCGGCGGGGTGGTGGCGTGGGGGTGAAAACCCCACACGAATTATGTCCCAAAGATCGCAGGCTGGGGCCTGCGACTACAAAATATAGTGTTCAATATTTCCGCATCACACCCACCACCACGCCGCGGATCTCCACGTTTTTGACGTAGATCGGCTCCATGGTTTCGTTGGCGGGCTGAAGGCGGATGCGATCTTTCTCCCTATAAAATTTCTTCAGCGTGACATCCTCGCCATCAATGAGGGCGACCACGGTCTCGCCATTGTGGGCGGTGTTTCGCTTTTCCACAATCACGTAATCGCCGTCGCGGATCTGCTCGTCGATCATGGAATCGCCCTTGACCTGCAGGATGTAACAGTCCTTCCTGCCGACAAGCGCCTCGGAAAGATCAAGGGTATCGGGCGTCTCGACGGCCTCAATCGGCCGGCCCGCAGCGATGTAGCCCAGCAGCGGAAACTCCCGACTGCCCACCTCGGCCTCGACCACCTCGATGGACCGCGCTTCGTGTGGGGTTCGCGAGACGGCCCCCTTTTTCTCCAGGGCGCCGATGTGCTCGAAGACGGTGATCTTGCTCACGCCGAGGTAGTTTCCGATCTCATCGAGCGTCGGCGAGTAGCCGTACTGCTCGCGATAGGACCGGACGAAATTCACGATCTGGAGTTGTTTCGGTGTCAGGTGCATTCCTATATCCCGAACAGGCCCATCCGCTTCTCGCGCGGGGTTTGAACGATATAGGCCAACACCGCGCCGCCGCTTCCACCCACAAAGACCGCCATGAACAGGTCCCAAAACGCCATGCTTCACCTCCTACAACTTGCCAAATTTTGCTCCGCTACTGTAAAATAGGATACCCTAACATTTCCCTAACGTCAAGAAAAAAATGAAAAAAATATCCGGTATGCGCGCCTACGCCGGGAGAGGCACAGCGCGAAGGTGGCGCGGCGTCACGTGTATCGGATCGTGCGAGCGGTATGGATGAAAGGAGAAGCCTATCGAGAAGCGGACTCCGGTTTTCTGATTGATCCGGCAAGCAGGGTACGTTACTCTTGGTGCGGCTGACTTGGAGGGTCATGTATGCCAGATGGAGCCGGGAAGATAAATAACGAAGAGAAATCCGTCGAACGGGAGGCCGGTGTTCAAGGCTCGCGATGGAACACGGTCCACGATGGCTACTTCGGCGATCCGGCCGTGGCGCAGCCCATGGTCGACGCCATCTGCCGGGCCATGAAGGACTGCTCTCCCACTGTTCTCGCCGACCTGGGCGGCGGGACGGGGTTAATTCTCCACCGTGTCCTCGCGCAGGCTCCCTGCAACGGGGTGCGGATGGAAGACGTGGACATTTCGCTGCGACAACTTTCCCAGGATCGCGATCCGCACATCATGGACCTGGCGTATTCCGTCGCCGATGTGACACGGGCCAACCTCTGCCCCCGCGAGGACGACCGGCTGATGTTCACCTTGCGGTCTCTCCTCCACTACTTCGGCCACGAGGGATCGCGCACGCTGCTCCGGCATCTGAGGGAACAGATGAACCCCGGCGAGGCCTTCGTGCATCAAAGCGCCTGCTTCGAGGACCCGCGCGGCGCCGAGTGCCTGGATCGCATCTACGCAATGATGAAAAGTGACAAGTGGTATACCACGGTCGACGAGATGACCGTGATCCTCCAGGAGGAGGGATGGACCGCCACGAAGATCGAGACCGCCCCGCCGATCCACTTGACCTCCGCGGACCTGGCTGACCGCTATCACCTGAGCGATGCGGACGTGGCGGCCATACGCGATGACGTGACGTCCCGCTTCGGGGCGCTCCCCGGCGTCTTCGATCACATGGAGGACGGCTTCTCCTCCTGGCTCCACTACCGCATCTTCACCTGCGTCGCGGAGTGATGCCGCGCCGTCCCGGAGGAAACGATGGAGCTCCAGGTCGTGCAATGTCAAAACAGCTCGTCCCGGCCAACCATCGCCAGGACAGCTCGCCTCCACGAATCGCGTTCCTTTCCAAAACGCTCGCGCGCAAAACGATAGTCATGCTTTCTGCAGAACTCTCCAAGGTCGTACAGGAGATCCGCCAGTTTTTCTTGTTGTGTAGCAATCACATAATCGCGCAGGTCGTGCGCCTGCACGGCATCCAGCAGGATAAGGAAATGGGGGGCGCAAAGAACCGCAGACGCCTCAAAGGCGCGGCGCATCTCCTCGTCGTGCAGCCATTCCATGAGCACCGAGACGGATAGGTCCCGCTCCTGCATCTGCAGTCGGCAGGCAGGGCACAGAGCGCGGTCGTTCCACCCATCGCTCGGTTTGCGCCGATGAAACCGGTGCGTGTTGCGCGACATCCCGGCGATGAACTCCATGAAGAGTTTCACCTGGTCTTGGTACAATATGGCGGTCCCCAGACCACTCTCGAGAGAAAGAAGGAGATGGGCATGGCGACAACAGTACCCCCTGGACTGAACAAGCTTGGCGCGGACATCCGGATCGTTGACGGATTCGTAGAGAAGACCGTCCAGACACCGGCGAACGCCCTCGTATTCGAGATGACAAAGGGGACATCCCTGTGCCTTCTGCAGCGCCTCAAGCACGTGGAAATAGGGCATGTGTTTTTCCGACCTACGATTCATGGCTCCCGCCTACTTGATCGAACGCATCCTCCCCCGGTGTTCCTTCCTGAGGAAGATCGGCGTCTTTCCCCCCTACAATATGCACGATCGCCCGAAAGTAGGCATCCTGAATTGACAAGGGCCCGTCGGACGGCGTCGTGCTTCATCGCATATCGCGGCATATTCTCGGCGCATTCTTTAAACCGCCTTTCCGGCTTGGACCAGTTTGCGGATTCGCCGACACTCCTCGTCATCCGGCGATTGCTCCGTGGCCTGCGCGATCCAGTCCCGGGCCTCGGCCACACGGTTCTGTTCAAGAAGGCAAAGGGCAAGATGGGCCTTGAACTTGGCCTCGAACGGATTGAGCCAGATCGCGCGCCGAAACTCGGATTCGGCAGGTGCGTAAGCCTTGCAGCCGACAAAGTAGACCGCAAGCGCATCATGGTTGTACCCAAGATACGAACTTGGTCGAAGCGCATCTTCCCGGCGCTCTTCTTTGTCCTTTACGCGCTTCTTTTTCCCCAATCCCATGTCTTTCAGCTCCAGCTTCCGTCCGGGCGCCGAGGCAATAAAAAAACCCGCCTTTCGGCAGGGCTCAACATACGGATTATCAACTCCTGCCGACTGGCTTTGCGGCAGGAGTCATCAGCCCGAGTTTCGGACACTTGACATGGGGGGACTCCATCCCCTCTCTACGCCCTCTCACACAGACTATAGCATATCCGGTCTGGTACGTTCAACGAAAATCCATTGCCCAATTCCCCTCTCGAAACGTTCCTCTTCAGGAATCCATACCGTGGCATATGCAGGGACCGGCTGAAATGAAAGATATTCCGACGCCGCGACGCGGCACAGCAAGACAGTTCTCTGTCGAGGGTCCCTGGCTTTCCCCATCACGTTTCAGTTTGCAGGGGGCTCGGGCTTGGCCTCCGGCTTGCCGACGCCGCGCACGCGCTCACTCAACTTCTGGACCACAACGTAGAGGACAGGGACAAAGAGCACCCCGAGGATGGCGGCAAAGAGGGTCCCGGCGAAGACGGCGGTGCCGAGGGAGCGCCGGGCGGAGGCCCCGGCGCCGCTGGCAATGACCAGGGGCATGACACCGAAGACGAAGGAAAAGGCCGTCATCAGCAGGGGCCGAAACCGAAGGCGCGACGCCTCGATGGCGGCGTCGGGGATGGATCGACCCTGCTCGTGGCGCTGCTTTGCAAACTCCACGATCAGGATTGCATACTTGCTGGCCAGACCGATCAGCAGAACCAGCCCGATCTGCGTGTAGATGTTGTTATCCAGCGACCGTATCCATGTGGCCAAGAGCGCGCCGAGGACGGCCACCGGCACGGACAGGATCACGGCCAAAGGGGTGGACCAGCTCTCGTACTGCGCGGCGAGAAAGAGAAACACGAACACCAGCGCCAGCAGGAAGATGAGCGGCGCAAGGTTCCCCGCCTTGACCTGTTCATAGGCTACCCCTGTCCATTCGTAACCCATCGAGGGCGGCAGCGTCTGCCTGGCCAGCCGCTCCATCTCGGCGATCCCCTGTCCGGAGCTGTACCCGGGCGCGGTTTGTCCTGTGATGGAGGCCGATGGATACAGATTGTATCGGGTAACGGTCTGTGGGCCAACGGTATCCTGGACGGTGAGCAGGGAACGGAGCGGGATCATGCGTCCATCGTGGTTGCGCACCTGAAGCCGGTTGATATCGTCCACCCGGCAGCGGTAGGGGCTGTCCGCCTGGACGATCACGCGGTAGTTGTAGCCGAAGAGGGTAAAGTCGTTGACGTAGAGCGAGCCGAGGAAGGCCTGCAGTGTGCCGAAGACCGAGTTGAGAGGCACGCCGTACTTCTTGGCCCTCACGCGGTCCACATCGAGATAGAACTGCGGCACGTTGGCGCGGAAGCTATTGTTCATGCGCGCCAGCACGGGATCGGCCGTGGCGGCGTGGGCCAGGTCGTTGGCGACGGTCTCCAGGAGGACCACCCCCGCCCCGCCGCGGTCCTGCAACTGGAACTCGAACCCCGTGGCGGAGCCCAGTCCCATGATCGGCGGCGGCCCGAAGGCGAAGGCCCAGGCCTCCTCGATCCCGGCCAGGCGCCTCTGCACGCTGCCGACAATGCCCTCCAGATGCAGCTCCCGGCCGGGGCGCTCGTCCCACGGATCGAGTGGCACAAAAAAGCAGCCCGTGTTCGGGGAGCTGATCCCTTCGAGTATGGAGTAGCCCCCGACGGTGATCACGTGGGCGACGCCGGGGGTCGTCTTGAGAATCTTTCCGGCACGATCCAGGACCTTCCTTGTCCGCTGGAGCGACGCGCCCTCGGGAAGCAGGACGTTGACGAAGAAGTAGCCCTGGTCCTCGTCGGGCAGAAAGCCCGACGGGATCGCCTTCAGGTTCACCCACGTCAAGCCGAGCAGCGCCGCAAACACGAGCATGACCACCACGGTGCGGCGCACCATGAGCGTGACCAGCCGCATGTAGCCGTTCGTGCTGTGATCGAAGAGCCAGTTGAAGCCGCGAAAGAACCAAACGCGCCTTTCCGGTGTGGGCCGCAGGAGGAGACCGCACAACGCGGGGGAGAGGGTGAGCGCGTTGATGGACGAGAAGACCGTCGCCGTCGAGATGGTCAGGGCGAACTGCTGGTAGAGCCGGCCGGTGATGCCGGGCATCATCGCCGTCGGCACGAACACGGCCAGCAGGACCATGGTCGTGGCGATCACCGGGCCGGTGACCTGCTGCATGGCCTTGATGGTGGCTTCCTTCGCGGGGAGGTGCGTCTCGTCGAGGATCCGCATCGTGTTCTCGACCACCACAATGGAGTCGTCCACCACAATCCCGATCGCCAGCACCAGGCCGAAGAGGGTCAGGGTATTGATGGACAGCCCGAGCGCCATCATCACGGCAAAGGTGCCGACGAGCGAGACGGGTATGGTGATCGACGGAATCATCGTGGTCCGCCAGTCCTGAAGGAAAATGTAGGTAATCAGGACGACCAGCATCACCGCCACCAACAGGGTTTGAACCACCTCGCGGATCGACGCCGTGATGAACCGGGTCGGGTTGAAGGCGATGGCGTATTGCATGTCCTCGGGGAAGCCCTTCGCCAAGCGCCCCATCTCCTCCTGGACCTTCCCGGCGACCGAGAGGGCGTTGGCCCCCGGCTGCTGATAGACGGCGATGGCCACCGAGGGCGACCCATCAAACTCCACGTAGCCCGAGTAGTCCTGCGAACCCAGCTCGACCCGGGCGACATCCTTCACCCGGACCGTCCGTCCGTCCTTGCCGACCTTGACGATGATGTTCTCGAACTGACTCACCTCGACCAGCCGGCCGGCGGCCTTCACGGTGTACTGGAAGACCTGGCCCTTCGGGGCGGGCTCGGCGCCGATCTGGCCGGCGGCGACCTGAACATTCTGCTCCTCGATGGCGCTCACGACATCCAGGGTGGTGAGGTCGCGCGCAGCCAGTTTGTCCGGGTCGAGCCAGATCCGCATGCTGTAGTCCATGGCCCCGAAGATGCGCACGTTGCCCACGCCGGGGACGCGGGTCAGCACGTCTTTGATGCGCATCGTGGCGTAGTTGCTGAGGTAGATTTCGTTGAAGGTTCTCTTGGGGGAGATCAGGTTGACCATCAGGGTAATCTCTGTGGACTGCTTTTCCACAGTCACCCCTTCGCGCTTCACGTCCTCCGGCAGTTTCGGCTGGGCGCGGGCCGCACGATTCTGAACCAGAACGGTGGCCATGTCGATATCCGTGCCCACCTCGAACGTGACCGTCAGATTCATGGAGCCGTCGTTGGAGCTCTTGGAGGACATATACATCATCCCATCGACGCCGTTGATCTGCTCCTCGATCGGCGTCGTCACGGTCTCCGCCACCACCTGCGCGTTGGCGCCGGGATAGGATGCCGAGACCTGGACGGTCGGGGGGGTGACGTTCGGCACGTTCTCCACGGGCAGGGTCGGTATCGTGATCGCGCCGACGAGCACAATCACGATCGAAATAACCGAGGCAAAAATGGGACGATTGATGAAGAAGCGAGACAACTATGTGCTCCTGATTTTCGATTCGTAACCCTTTAGCCAAGTGTGGCGACCCGATATTCGGCCTCTCGTCATTCCCGCGTACGCGGGAATCCACGAGTGGTCGAGGGCCTGGATTTCCGCTTTCGCGGGAGTGACAACACTTGGCTAAATGGTTCCCTCAATTCGACGGGCCGCACGGGCTACCCCTTGGCGCCTTTTTCTCCGCCTTCCGGCGGCGCTTCGGCAGGCATCGTTTTCGGGGTCACCGGCAGGCCCGGGCGTGCGCGCTGCAGGCCCTCCACGATGTACCGCTCCTCAGGCCTCAACCCGCTCTTGATCACACGCATGTCTCCCACCTGCGAACCCACCTCCACCGGACGATGCTCGACCACGTTCTTGTCGTTCACCGTCAGCACGTACTTGCCACCGAGGTCCGATCCGATGGCGCACTCCTTCACCAGCACGGCATTCTTCACGGTCTCCCAGGGAACACGGACGCGGGCAAACAGGCCGGGGAAGAGCTTTTCTTTGTCGTTCGGAAACAGGCCGCGGACCTCGATGGTGCCCGTGGTGGGATCGACGGTATTGTCGATGTAGTCCAGCTCGCCCTTGAACGGAAAGTCCTTCTGATGACTCAGCCCGAGGAAGGCGATCTGGTCGGGGTCTCGCCGTTCCCGCATCGGGCGTTTCTCCAGCGCCCGGAGCAGGAGGTTCTCGCTGACGTCGAAATAGACATAGATCGGGTTCATCTTCACCACCGTTGTCAGCAGCGTGTTCTCGCTCGCGCCCACAAGGTTGCCCACCGTCACGATGGCCCGGCCGGCCCGGCCGTCGATGGGGGAATGGATTTGTGTGTACCCGAGCTGCAGCTCCGCTTCCCGCAGGGCGGCTTGGGCCGACTTCACAGCCGCCTTGGCCATGTCGCGAGCCGCAGTAGAGTCCGTCAGGTCCTGTTTCGAGGCGACGCCTTGCTTCGCGGAATACTTGGCGCGATCAAGGTCCATCTGGGCCTTGACCAGTTCCGCTTCGCAGGAGGCCAGCTGCGCCTTCGCCTTGTCGCGCTGCGCCTCGAATTCGGACGGGTCGATGACAAAAAGCAGGTCCCCCTTCTTCACCTCGGCGCTTTCCTTGAATTTGATGCTCTGGAGAAATCCCCGAACGCGGGCCCTCACCTCCACCGATTCGATGGCGGCGGTTCGCCCCGTAAACTCGTCGTACGTGACGATATCCTTCCGGATCGGCCTGGCCACGGTGACCTCCGGCGGCGGGGGCGCTTCCGTTGCCGGCGGCCGGCCACACCCCCCAAGAATGACGAGGGCCGAGAGCATGGCCCATAGAGGCTGCGCTATCCTGTGCGTGTTTGCGTTCATGGCCGGTTCCTTGCGACAATGGCCCTGCCGAGCCGGACAAGTAGGTAACATGCAAATCTCTTCACATTGCCGGGGATTTTATACCATCTTGTCAGGCGAAATCAAGATGGTCCTCACCCGGTCTCAAACGGGAGGCCCATCAGGACGCGGGAGAGAAAGTGCACACGGCGCCGTGATTGCCGAGAAGATTTAATGGTTCACTCCGCCGCTCTTCCATGCGGCGTCTCCGCGCGCGGCTTCATGCGCACCGCCGTCACCGCGAAGACGGCCAGGGCGACCTCGCGGCGGGAATCGGTCGCTTCGATCTTGACCTTTGCAATCATCGCATCGGGCCGGGGGTTGGTCCACTCGAAGGCGACGAGGTCCACCTCTTCGCCCGCAAGAGTGTAGCCCACCCAGGCGCGCTCGGTCTCGATGTAGTACCCGCTCGCCCGCTCGTCGCCGAAGTGCCGCTTGTATTTCGCGCGCAGCCAAGGGCCGGTGTTGATGGTGTTGCGAACGGGGACACTCACCGTCTCACCGTCCTCGTACTCGATGGTGTAGTTTCCCAATGTCCGGGGTCCGTATTGGTAGATGTGCGCCGTGTGCAGGAAGACAAGTGAATCGCACGTGCGCCCCACGGGCACCTCCACCGCCGTAGGCACGTTGCGCAGCATCGACTTCGGCCCGCGCACGAGGACGCACCCTACGCCCTTGCCGCGCGGTACGAGGTCGAAGATATACCGCTTCATCTGCTTTCGCCCCGAGGGCACGGCGGACAGGTCGTGCTCGGCGCCGAGGTCGAGCCAGCCGGTATTATCGCCGGGCACGTCGTCGGCGGCGCAGCGGTTGATCGCGCCGCGAATGTCGATGGGGGTCTGCTCACACGGCACATCCGACGGCCGGGGTGGCTTGACCCACGTGGCCAGCAGCTCCGTCGGTTCGTAGTTCAGTTCCTCCAGCGTCGGCGTCTCGGGGGTCCAGGCATACTCGCCCGTGAGCAGGCTCATCATGCCGGGGTTCGTGGCCCCGCAGTACATCCAACTGCTGCCCGATACCCAATCGAGCTGGTCCCGGTGGGCGCTTCGGATGAAGTTGAAGTTGTTCTGGGGGCTGAACCATGTGGTGGGAAAGACGGTGAAGCCTCGCTCGGCGAGATATTTCAGCGCGGGGTGCTCCTCGGCGCCGCCGTAGTACCAGTTGGCCAGGATGACGGACTTCGGGATTCGATCCAGCGCCGGCGCGGTCTCGACGTTGCCGTAGGATGGGTTGTTGCTGTTGGCGGCGGAGCTCTTCCCGAAGGTGTCGCGGTCGAGCAGCATGTCCGCCCACATGACCATGCGGAGATTGCGTTTTGCGAGCCAGTTGCTGACGGCGGTGATGTGCGCGGCGACGACCTCGGCCACGTTGTGCGTCTTGGCGATCTTGTCCAGGCCCTTCGCCTCGTCGAAGCCGACGTGGAAATACCGCTTCGGCCGGAAGGCCTTGATGGCGTCGCTGTAGAGGTCGAAGATATACTGCCGGGCCTTGGGGTTGGTAATGTCGAAGGCGCTGTATCGCTCCTTGTCGATCAGCAGGTCGGGGCGAACCTTGTAGAGGTTGCCCGTGTGGCCGAAGCCCTGGACGTGGGGGACGGGTTCGATGAAGTTCGCCCGGGCGAAGTCGGCCAGCTCGCGGATGTCCTCGGGGGTGAAGGCCCGGTCGCTGGCGACCTCCGGATGGCTCGGCCACTGGACACGTCCCAGGCTCGCCCCGCCGATGAAGACCATGTTGAGCCGCACACGGGCCAGCGCGCGCCGGAGGGTCGTCAGGAGGAAGGGCTTCTGCTCCTGTACGCCGAGCGTGAGCATCATTGCGCGCTTGCGGAACGCAGGCCAGTCGCGGATGCGGACACAGGGGATCGTCAGGCGATCGTCCCGCCACCGAAGAAGCTGCACCAGCGCCTGCACGCCGTACCATGTGCCGCGCGCGTCGGACCCGGCCACTATGACCTTTCCCGGACGAACTTCCAACACGTATCCCTCCGGCCCGGGGTCCTTCTGTGTCACCTGTTGACCCCATTCCGCGAGAAGGGACTTCGCCAGTGGGTTGATGTCGGACCGGCCGAGGACGATGAGTCCGTCACCTTCCTTCGCCTGGCTGTGGCCGATGACCGGTACGGTGGTTCGGTGGTAATCGCGAAGCTCTTCCGCGAGCAACTCGGCCGCGCGTCGGTCCACGTCCGTGGCGCTATCCCCGACGACGATCCATGTCTGGTCCGTTACGACAAACTCGCCGTCGAGCCGTTCCATGCGCTGCGGCTGGGGCACAACGACGATGCCGCCCGCCGCCTGGATGCGGGCGCGGCGCTCGGCAAGCTTCTTCTCCCGTGCGGCGGTCAGGGCCTGGCGCTCGGTCTCCTGCCTTTCCCGCCGGTGGGCCAGCTCCTTCTCCAGCGCGGGGGCCGGATCGAAGGTGAAGACGTATTCGCTTCGCCCTTCGATGAGGGCCGGTTCCTTGACCGTGAGGAGGTTCAGCACGCTGAAGGAGCGCCGGTCCTCTGTCCCCCATGTCCGGTCGCAGACGTTCCGGAGCTCCCATCCCAGCGATCCCTTCTTCCCCCCGACCGTGTGCTCATGGGACATGTCGATGGTGAGCGTGCCGAACCGCGTCGTCAGGATCGCGCGATGGAGGTCGCTATTGGGGATGCCCTCTCCGCCTGCCGCCCGGAGCGTTCCCTTGTGTCCGGCGTCATCCTCGTAGGGGCATCCGTCGAGAAGGTCTCGGCTTAGGAAACAGTCGGTCATCACGTATCCGACCTCTTTCGAGGCGGCGATGCGGTAGCGGTTCTCGATCCGGACGCGGTCCGGCTGCACCTCGACGGTGATCGTGTTGGACGCCGCGCCCTTCCAGTCCCCTGTCAACACAATGGTCCGGGCATCCTCGCGCCGCTCGATGCGAACGCGATAGGGAGGCGCCCAGCGTGACGTCCACACGGGAAACACCTTGCCCTTCCATCCCGGCTTCGAGACGTCGAAGTTCTCGCCCGTGACAATCGGCACGCCGCGATACCACACCCGGACCCATCCTCCCTCGTCCACCGTAACCCGGAAGCCCGGCGTCGCCACGTCGACCGGGAACTGGGCCAGCAGGGTCTGTGCCGTAAGCAGGATGAGGATGCCTGTCATTGCGGCAGTGTATCTTTCCATCATGTGATGTATTCGCCTGCGGCCCTGAAGTAGGGTTTGCCATTGCTGCCGCCGGGTCATGGTTTTCATGGTTTCTCCTTCCCTCTTCGCCTTCGGGAGTTTCATGGTTGCGAAAGTAACAGTCCTTGTCTCCTTGGCCTTTTCACGCACAGATTCTCAGGAGGGACCTCATCTCTGCACCGCAACACGGGTTGCGAGCAGCCCGTCCCACACAATGGACGCAACGAGGCAAGTTCATTTGCCGATGTCGTGCTTCTTCAGCTTGTTGTAGAGGCTGGCGCGGGAGATGCCGAGGGCCTTCGCGGCCTTGATTTTGTTGCCGTCGTGGGTCTGGAGGGTGTCGAGGATAATCCGCTTCTCGACCTCGTCTATCGCGTCGTCGAGGGTCTTCTCCCGCATGTCCGGCAGATCCACATCATGGGGCAGAGACAGGTCCTGGGGCTCGATGGTGTCCCCTTTGCAGAGGATGACCGCGCGCTCGATCATGTTCTCCAGCTCCCGGACATTGCCCGGCCAGTCGTAGGACATGAGCTTGTGGAGCGCCGGGCGCGAGATGGAGGTGATGGGGCGATTGTTCTTCTCCCGGTATTGGACCAGGAATTTGGCCACGAGGGCGGGGATGTCCTCTTTCTTTTCGCGCAGGGGAGGAAGCTGTATGGTGATGACGTTGAGCCGGTAGAACAGGTCGCTCCGGAATTTGTCTTGCTTGACATGCATGCCAAGGTCCGCGTTCGTGGCGGCAATGACACGGACGTCCACGGCGATCGTTTCGTCGCCGCCGACCGGCTCGAACTGGCTGTCTTGGACGACGCGAAGCAGCTTGGTCTGGATGGTGATCGGTACGTTTCCGATCTCGTCGAGAAAGATGGTCCCCTTGTCGGCTGTCCGAAAGCGGCCGTCTCGGTCGCGGATGGCGCCGGTAAACGATCCTTTCACGTGTCCGAAGAGTTCGCTTTCGAGGAGCGTTTCGGTCAGGGCGGCGCAGTCCACCTTGACGAAGGGTTTGTCCTTCCGGTGACTGTTGTAGTGGATGGCGCGGGCGACGAGTTCTTTTCCGGTCCCTGTCTCTCCCTGGATAAGGACATTGGCGTCGGTCTCGCTGACGCTTTCGATCAGGTCATAGACCTGCTGCATCTTGGGACTTTGGCCGATGATGTTCTCGAATCGGAAGCGCCCTTCGAGTTCCGACCGGAGGCGAACGACTTCGCTCTCGAGATCCTGCACCTCGAGGAGCCGATCCACGGCCATGACGAGGACGTCGAGCTTGAAGGGCTTGGTGATGTAGTCGGCGGCGCCGAGTTTCATGGCCTCGACGGCGTTGTCGATGGTGCCGTAGCTGGTCATGACGATGAAATCGAGCGGCTCGTTGATCTCTTGAGCCCGCTTCATGAGGTCGATCCCGCCCATGGTGGGCATGACGAGGTCGGTGAGGACCACCCGGTATTCATCGGGGCCCTGCAGCGCCTCCAGCGCCTCCGCCGCGCTGGTCACCGCCTTGGCTTCGTAGCCTCGCTTCGTGAACGCCTCCTCGCACATCTTGCCGAGTGCTGCGTCGTCGTCCACAACGAGAATCTTTCCCTTCATTTCCATAGCGCTCCCGGCAAGTCAGTCGGGCAGGGGTATCGTGATCACAAACTCGGCGCCCGGTCCCTCTGCATTGCGTGCGGCGATCTCTCCGCCGCACTCCCTTACGATCGACTGGCAGATCGACAGCCCGAGGCCCGTGCCCTTGCCCGGTCCTTTTGTGGTGTAAAACGGCTCGAATATCCGGTCCCGGTCGGCTTCGGGGATTCCCTCTCCTGTGTCGCGCACGACGATTCGGATGGAATCCCCGTCCCGCCGGGTGGTGATGTGGATCTCGCCTCCGTCCGGCATCGCGTCACAGGCGTTGCGGATGAGATTGAGGAAGACCTGCTGCATCTTCTCGCTGTCCATGGCCGGCGTGGGCAGGCCGTCGGCAAACTCCGTGACCACCTTCACACGCGCCACCCTCGTTGTATAGTCCATCAAGGCGATGGTGTCCGTGATGATCTTGTTGACGTCCGCCGGTTCCGGGGTGGCGGTGGGGCCCCGCGCGTAGTCGAGGGCGTTGCGGATGATCTTCTGGCACCGTTCCGCCTGCTCGGCGATGGACTGCACTTTGGCGCGGTCGGCGTCGTCGGCGATGCTTTCGATCAGCATCTCGCAGTACCCCGACATCGTGCTGAGCGGGGTATCCAGCTCGTGAGCCATGCTCGACGCCATCTGGCCGATGGAGGCCATGCGCTCCGCGTGCAGGAGCTGCTCCCGGATGAGCTGGCGCTCTTTGTAGGCATGGCGAAGCTGGTTCAGGCGCTTCCCCAGCTCCAGGGCCTGCTCGCGCGCCTTGTGCTCCTGGTTTTTCCGGTGGGTGGCGTCGCGGAGGCACTCGATCACGTATTTTACTTTCCCCTTTTCCACGATGGGGAAGGTATAATGCTCGATGTAAAGTTCACTGCCGTCATCGGCCGTCTCCCAGTGGGCCGTATGCTGAGGCATGCCGGTTCGGAAGGTCTCCGGCGTCACGCAGACCTCGCAGGGGCGCTCATTTCCCCAGTACAGCTCGTAGCATGTCTCCCCGATGAGTTTGTCCCGGGACTTGCCACAGCTCTGCGCAAGGGCCGCGTTGGCGTAGATAATGTTGTAGTTCTCATCAACGATATTGACCCGGTCTTTGAGGCTGTCGAGGACGGATTGGAGGAAGAGCTCCGTCCGTTGTGCTTCCCCCCGGGCCGCAT
The DNA here is from genome assembly GCA_013152475.1 of Planctomycetota bacterium. Classification (GTDB taxonomy): domain Bacteria; phylum Planctomycetota; class Brocadiia; order JAADGH01; family JAADGH01; genus JAADGH01. The sequence continues at coordinate 5,070 of JAADGH010000078.1, read as the reverse complement.
CAACAAAAGCGGGCGCTTTTTCGTGATCGGGCATGTCTGTCTCCTGAACAGCCATTCGGATGGAGTGGATTGTATCTGAAACAGATCAGGAAATCAACCGCCTCGGGCCGGATTGTCTCGGCGCTGTAAAAAACCGTGGACAAATCCTGTCAAAGCCTCTTGACGGCGACTCGGTGGCCGCGTAAAATCCGAAAATGGCAAAAGAGTCAAAATTCAGGCTTGGAGGGCCTTGTTCTCCTCCACACGCGACCGGGGGGCCGTCCTTCGGATATTTGGCACGCTTCTTGCGCAATGCGTGACGGGCCTTTGGGGGGAAGAGGAAGGGACTTTCCGTGCCTGTTTCGCGCATTGTTGTCACATGGGTTCCCACAGGGCCCTTTGGGCCAAGAGAAAAAGGAGAACTTCGATGAAGGTGGATGTGGATCAGGAGGAGTGTACGGGCTGCGGCCTCTGTGCAGATACCTGCCCGGATGTGTTCGAGTTGGGTGAGGAGACCGCGGCGGTGATTGTGGACGTGGTCCCCGAAGACCTCAAAGAGGACGCCCGCCAGGCAGCGGAGGATTGTCCTGTAGAGGCCATCAAGATCGTTGAGGAATAGGTAACTCTACAGAAAGAGGAGGAACAAGGCCCATGGCAAAGTATGAATGTACGGTATGCGGATACATTTACGATCCTTCCGAGGGCGACGCGGACAATGACGTTCAGCCCGGCACGGCATTTGAAAATCTCCCCGACGACTGGACCTGCCCGGCCTGCGGCGCAGACAAGGATGAGTTCGAGAAGGTGGAAGAGTAACAGGTCAGACTGACACGAGGCAAAGCTATGTTGAAAGACGGTGAAAAGGGCGCGATTCTTCAGAAGGACAAGGAAACCTACGCCATTGCCGCCCACCTGCCCTGCGGGGTGGTGACGCCCGACCAATTGCGGACCATCGCGGACGTGGCCGAAAAATACGAAGTGAAGGCGATGAAGTTTACCGCCGCCGAGCGGCTTGCTCTGGTCGGCGTCAAGGAGGAAGACATCGACGCGGTCTGGGCCGACCTCGGCATGAAGCCCGGCGCCGCCGTGGGCCTGTGCATCCGCAGCGTCAAGGCCTGCCCCGGCACGGCCTTTTGTCGCCTGGGCCTGCAGGACAGCCTGGGCATGGGGATGAAGCTCGATGAGAAATACCACGGCATGAGCCTGCCGAACAAGCTCAAAATCGGCATTAGCGGCTGCTCCAATCACTGCACCGACGCGCCCGTCCGGGACATCGGCCTCGTCGGCGCGAAGGACGGCTGGCGGATCTACGTCGGGGGTTGCGTGGGTCGGAAGCCGAGGCTGGGCGATGTCCTCTGCGAAGGGTTGAACGACGACGAGGCCCTGGCGATGGTCGAACGGATCATCGGGGCCGACAAGAGGCTGTGCGAGAAGAAAGAACGTCTGGGCGTGATTATCGATCGGATCGGTTTGAACCGGTTCAAGGAGGAGGTCCAGGCCTGACCCCCTTTTTCTTTTTGACAACGGGAGAAAACCATGGCAAACGAAACCGCCGCCGGGATCCTGGAACTGGCCGCGAACAAGGAGAATGAGGCCCATTGGTTCTACAAAAAGGCGGCCGGAAAAGTGAAGGACCCCGGCGCCAAGACCATGCTGGCGGACCTCGCCGAGGAGGAGCTGAAGCATAAGGCCCTGCTGGAGGACTTCGATGCGGCAGTCCTGAAGGACTGGCAGCCCCAGCACATCCAGGACCTCCGCATCAGCGATTTTCTGGAGGACCGCCTCATCTCGGACGACTCCTCCCCCCAGGAGATTATGATCTATGCCATGAAGCGCGAGGACAAGGCGAAGCGATTCTACGAGCAGGCCGCCGCCGGCACGTCCGACGCATCCGTGAAAAAGACCTTCGACATGCTGGCCGGGGAGGAAGCAAAGCACAAGCTGCAGCTCGAAAAGCTCTACGACGACGTGATCCTTAAAGAAAACTGATTGGGGGCAATGTCGGGTTGACGGTATCCGTTCCGCCTGGGACCAAGGTCACGCTGGAAACGCCGCGCCTCAAATACCGAAATCGAAAATCCAAAACGGGAGGGAGAGAATAGCATGAGCGAGGAATTTGATCGCGCACTGGCGACCGGCATCAAGACGGAGACCGATGGGATGGAGATGTACCGCAACGCGGCGAAAAATGCGAAGAACAACCTGGGCAGGGCGCTCTTCGAGTCGCTTGTCAAGGAGGAACAGAAACACCTGAAGGCGCTGAAGGAACGTATGGGGGAAGACTGGAAGGCGCCGGCGGGATCGTTCCGAGGGCGAATCCGGACCGTCTTCCAGGAGGCGGGCAAGGACATCAAGGAACGGTTGAAGGCCGACCCCGGCGATGTGGAAGCCATCAAGATCGCCCTCGAGTTCGAGCGGAAGGGCTACCACAGGTACAAGGAAAACGCCGAGACGGTGAGCGGCCCCAAGGGCAAGGAGCTCTTTGAGTGGCTGGCGGGCGAGGAGAACGAGCACTTCAAAGTCCTCCAGGACCTTCACGAGTATCTCGAACACAACTATTCATGGTTCACCGCCGAGGACTGCCCGATCCTCGACGGGGGAGCGTGAAAATTTTGGATTTTGGATTGGGGATTTTGGATTGATTGGATGAAAAGGCAACATGGGCAGTAGAAATCGAAAATCCAAAATCCAAAATCCAAAATCAGCAAAGCATCGCTGCAAAGACTGCGAGATGTGCCAGTGGTGCAGCGACTCGCGCTGCGATGTATGCCGCGCCACCGGATCGAAATACTCTAACATGAGCTTTGAGGAGCAGATTGCCATTTACGAGAGGATCAACAAAGATTCGTAATTATATATTTATTGCTGCGGCGGTTCTCCTCTTCGGGGCGAGGGCATGTCTCTCCCAGTCGGTCCCGGGCGGCGACCTGCCGGAGAACCTGATCCCCGGCGCCGAGGTGACGAAGGCCGGGGAATTCTCCATCAAGCAGTTCCTCAGCCCGAAGACTTGCGGGAGCTGCCACGGATCCATCTATGAACAATGGAAAGGCTCGGTCCACAACCAGGCCTTCGCCGATCCGATCTGGCAGTCGGTCGCCAAGCTCTTCGTGCGCGAGGCCACCACCGACTACGCCAAGGCCGACGCCCAGAGATGCGTCCGGTGTCACGCGCCCGTGGCCTACGTGACCGGCCAGCTCAAGACAACCGATGGCGATTTTTCGAAGGTGCGAAAGGTCGGCAAGCTCGGCATCTCGTGCGACTTCTGCCATTCCGTCGAGGCATCCGCCGGCATCGGCAACGCCTCGTATATCGTCCAGCCCGGGAAGGGCCCGAACAAGCCGGGGATCAAGCGGGCGCAGTTCGAGGATTCCCGGTCGCCTTTCCATGATACGGCCCGGTCCGAGCTCCACACCCGGTCGGAGTTCTGCGGCATGTGCCATGAGGTGAGCCATGTAGTGAGCGGCCTCGGCATTGAACGGACCTACACCGAGTGGCGCGAGGGTCCCTATCACACCGGCGACCCGAAGACCACCGTCCACTGCCAGGACTGCCACATGCGCCAGAAGCCGGGTGTGCCGGCCACGGGTATGACCGACCGGCCCGACCACCCCGGCCAGGCGTGCGACATGGGGCCGGAACGGCCGCATATCTTCACCCACTATTTCGTAGGCGCGAATGCCGGTCTGCCGGCGTTGATGGGCAGCAAGGCCCATTCGGAGATGGCGATTGAACGACTGAAACATGCCGCCACGCTGGAGCTCATCTCCCCCAAGGCGATCCAACGGGGGCAGCTTGCCGAGATCAAGATCAAGGTCACAAACGCCGGCGCCGGGCACTACCTGCCCACGGGCCTGACCGAGGTAAGGCAGATGTGGCTGCACATGGTCGTAACCGATGCGAAGGGCAAGAAGATTTTCGAGTCCGGCGCCGTCGATGCACAGGGCAAGGTGGACGAAAACGCCGTGATGTATCACGCCGTCCTCGGCGGGCCGGACGGCAAACCGGTGGCGAATGTTGCCAAGGCGACACGGCTGATCACCGATTACCGCATTCCGCCCAAGGGGCGCCGGATCGAGAAGATCTCCTTGGTTGTACCGCCGGACGCCGCCGGGCCGATCAAGGTCCATGCTGTGCTGCGCTATCGTTCCGCGCCGCAGGAGGTGCTGAACGCGGTGATGAAGGACAAGGCCCCGACGCTTCCGATCATCGACATGGTGAAGACCGAGGGGGAGATTGCTGTTGAGAGGTAGGTGGGGCCTGCCCCCACATTGTTCCTTGCGCGAGGGAAGGAGGACAGAATGGGAAAGCTGACTCGCAGGATTTTTCTGGGCGCGACGGGTGCATCGATTGCGCTGACTGTTGCGGGCCGCCCGGCCCGGGCCGGTGAGATCGAGGGGCAGACGGCGAAGGACCCGAATCAGATGACGATGATGGAGAAGAAGCACGTGCCGAAGATCACGGTGAAGCCCGGCGAACCGGTCGAGGTGAATGTGGTCGTTGGGGATGCACCCCATGACGGAGGAACATCACATCATGTGGATCGACGTCTACTTCGACGGCAAGAAGCTCTCTCGCACGACGCTTTCGCCGAAGGCGATGGCCCCCTGCGTGACGGTGAAGCTGACACCGAAGAAGCCGGGGACGCTGACCGTGGTGGAGGAGTGCAATCTGCACGGCATCTGGAAGAACCGTGCCGAGGTCAAGACCGGATGATTATCGTTTGAAGAAGGTAAATCCCAAACCAGAAAAGGAGGGACGGGCATGAGAGCAGCGTGGAGATGTGTTTTGGCCGCACTGGGCGTGGCAGCCGTTACGCTGGTGTTATGGCAATTTGCGCAGGCTCAGGAGATGAAGAAACGATCGAGCTATGCGCCGGTCGTCATCAAGGAGGACTTCGATGCGACCATGAAGCGGATGGCGGCGGCGAAGCCCGAGGTAATGAAGCGGCAGATGGACCTGCTGAAGGAGCGCTACGACCTGAGCGACCGTCCCGCCCGGGACTGCGCCATGTCGCGGGGCAAGGCGGTGCAGGAAGGCGTGCGGGTGAAGCTGCCCCAGGGCATAACCTGGGAAAAGCTTGCGGCCATGACG
>JAADGH010000020.1 GCA_013152475.1 Planctomycetota bacterium | reverse complement strand
CCGAAGCATCCCAGGAATATGGTCGTCTTTTCCGTGAACTGCGATCCCGATCTCTTCGCCGACAAGCCCGACGAGCCGACGGTGGCGAAGTTTGAATTCAATAAAGTGAAGAAACTGATCGAGGCCCATCCGAAGATCAAGGGCATCTACGTGGACTCCGTCTGCGGTTGGGTGGCCCGCACGATGGACTTCCGGCGCGACCACTTCCCCTACGCCGACTACCCCCTCACCTACGACGACGCCACCGGCCGGCCGTGCATCGCCGGGACGATTGTTATGGTGGAGTTTCTCAAGGGGCTGGGCAATCTGCTCCACCCCGGCGACCGATACGTCTTCCCCAATCTGGGCACATGGAAAAAGCACTGCTGGCACTACTTCGTCACCGACGTCGTCGGCCTGGAGGGCCGCGCCATCGACCTGCCCCGGCTGCGCTACTCGCGCACCATGGCCTATCACAAACCGACGCTCCGGCTCGACTACATCGTCCTCGGCACGAAGGAGACCGCCCTGGCCACGCCGGAGGGGCTGGAGCTTTTTTTCAAGCGGTGCGCGGTCTACGGCATCCACCCCAGCGTCGGGCGCTACTGCGACAAGGTCTATGAGAAACGCACCGGCCTCTACAAGAAATATCTGCCCGTCATCCGAACGCTCAGCGCGGCGGGGTGGGAGCCGGTAACGCACGCGACGAGCGGGGAGGCGATCCTTGTCGAGCGCTTCGGCCCGAAGGAGGGGACTGTCCTTTTCACGGTATATAACGAAGGGACGGAGCAGACGCGCGCGACGCTGTCCGTCGATCTGCCCGCCCTCGGTCTGAAACGGATCGCCTCGGCGAAGGAGTTGCTGACCGGCGCGACCCTCGACCCGGCCAACATCGCCCTTACGCTCCCGCCCGATGGGCTGGGGGTGGTTGAGCTCAGGGTGGAGTAGGAAACAGCGTCACGCCTCCGTCCATCCATGATAGATGAGCGCCGCGGCGCCGAGTGCGCCGGCGCGGTCGTTCAGTTCGCCCCGTCCGATCTCTCCCTCGGGCAGCAGGATGTTTTGACGGAAGCTCTCGCGGATCGGCGCGAAAGTCAGCTCGGTGGACGTCACCAGCCGGCCGGTCAGGCAGATGGGCAGGTTGAGGAAGTCGAAGATGTTGGCCAGGGTTGCGCCGACCAGGTGGCCGGCGGAGCGGAGCACGTCGACGGCGATCCCATCCCCCTCACGCGAGGAAGACACGACATCCTCGAACTGTTTTGCGCGCTGCGCGCCGATGCGCCGGTTGTACTGAGCCGTGATCCGATGGAGCCCCACCGCCTCCTCGAGGCGCTTGCCCTCGGCCCCGAGCGGCGCGGCCGCATCGGCGGGGACCTTGAGCCGGCCGATCTCGCCGCTGTGGCCCGACACCCCGCGGAACAGTATGCCGTCGATAACGATGCCCGAACCCACGCCGGTATCCAGGTCTACCAGGAGGAAGCTCTCGTGGTCACGCGCCCATCCCCACAGCCGCTCGCCGATGGCCTTGGCCGCCGAGTCGTCCTCCAGCGTCGCCGGCAGACCGGTCGCGTCTTTGACCCACCGGGCCGGCTCTTCGCTCACGAGGTTGGGGAGCTGATGGCTGACAACCCATGCGGTTCGCTCCGGGTTCAGTAGCCCCGGCGCGCACATCCCCGCGCCGAGAAAGTGGTCCGGGTGAAAAAACTTCATCGACTGAATCCGGCGGCCGATGTCATCCATGGCCGACCGGATGGCGTCCTTTGTCGTCTCACCGCCGAGGCGATCGCTCTGCCAGAGCGTCTCCCCGTACGGGTTGGTTACCAGCGCAAGGATGCGGTCCGGCGCGACATGGATCCCGAGGACCAGGTTCCGGTCGCGGCGCAGCTCGAAGAGCTCAACGCTCCGGCCGCGGGAGGAGCGCTTGCGTCCGGCGGGGGCGGCGACCTCGCGCGCGCGCAGGTCACGGATGATGTTGGTGATGGACTTCGAGTCCAGCCCTGTCCGCGCGGCCAGGTCCCGCCGGCTCAAGGGACCGCACCGGAGCAGGAGCCGGCGAATGCGGCGCTCGTTGATCGCACGAAGCTGGCGATGGTCAACACCTTGTTTGCCTGGAGCCACCCCGGCCTTTCCTTAGAAGTTTTCCATAAATCGGGTTTTGATCGAGCAGTTGGACCCTCTCATCCTCAGAGCTATCCCCCTGCCGAATAAGGCGGTGCATTATACAGGACCGACTTCGTCCCGTCCATCATTTTCTCTACCTGGTGGAAAATTCATTGCCACAGAGCATTTTTCAGCTTTTCTCGGAAAAGTACTTGACAAAGGCTATCGCGGGAGGGTAAACATGGACTTGTGGAAGTATTCCATTTAGATGTATCGCTGACCACGATCCGGATCAGGAAGGAGAAGGGAGAATGGCAAAAAAACTGGCAATCGACGGCGGGCCGAAGGTATGGAACAAGCCGGCGCCCCAGTGGCCGGCCTTCGACATGAGGGTGATGAACGACATCAAAGACATCCTTAAGACGGGCCGGGTGAACTACTGGACCGGCCCGCGTGGGATGGAGTTCGAGAAGAAGTTTGCCAAGTGGAACGGTGCGGCCCATGCCATCAGCACCAGCAACGGCACCACGGCCCTGCATACCGCTGTCGCGGCGCTGGGCATCGGCCCGGGCGACGAGGTGATCGTCACGTCGTACTCCTTCATCGCCTCGTCCTACTGCGTCCTGCAGGCGGGGGCGATCCCTGTTTTCGCGGATGTGAATAGAGAAGATCACATGATCAACCCCAAGTCGGTCGAGAGCAAGATCACCAAGCGGACGAAGGCGATCATCGTGGTCCACCTCTACGGCATCGTGGCGGACCTGGACCCGATCCTCAAGATCGCGAAGAAACACAAGCTCTTCGTCATCGAGGACTGCGCCCAGGCGCACGGCGGCGTCTACAAGGGCAAGAAAACCGCCACCATCGGCGATGTCGGCTGCTATAGCTTCTGCCAGAGCAAGCACTTCACCACCGGCGGCGAGGGCGGGATGGTGGTCACCAATGATGAGGACCTCGCGTGGGAGTGCCGGTCGTTCCGCGACCACGGTTACGACGTGAAGGAGCGCCTGAACCTGTTGGAGATGGAAGCCAAGCTCATGTACATCCACAAGCGCGTCGGCTTCAACTACCGTATGACGGAGATTCAGTCGGCCATCGGCCTGAGGGAGCTGGCGCGGTTCGATCGCTGGAACATGCCGGCCCGCCGCCGCAACGGCCATATGCTCCAAGAGGGACTGAAAGGTGTGCCAGGCGTCCTCTATCTGCCCCCGGACACGAAGGCGCGCCAGAACGCCTACTGGTGGTTCCCCATCGTGCTCGACATCGACAAGCTGACCGTCGATGCGGTGACGGTGCAGAAGGCGCTGGCCGCCGAGGGCCTGCCGTGCTACACGATCCAGTGGCCGGAGATGTATCAGGAAAAGGCCTACCAGCAGCACCACGGCTTCGGGCGCAAGAAGTTCCCTTTCCGGTCGAAGGAATACACCAACCCGAAGCAGGTGGACTACAGCAAGGTGAACTGCGAGAACGCGCGCTGGCTGCGGCCGCGTACGCTCAGCTTCTTCACCCACCCGACGTACGGCAAGGGCCTGATGAATGCCTGTGTCAAGGGCATGAAGAAGGTCTTGGCGGCGTACGCGAAGTAACGATATCGTTGGAGAAAACTCGATGAGCAAGGAACGACTGCGCGCGGCCGTCATCGGTATGCGCATGGGACGCGGCCACGCAACGGGTTATGTCAATCACCCGAGGACAGACTTGGTGGCTATTTGTGACAAGGACGCCGGTCTGCTCGAAGAGCGGAAGAAGGAGTTCAACGTCGATCGCGCCGTAACGGACTACAAAGAACTGCTTGATGCGAAGGACATCGACGTGGTCTCCGTGGCCACCCCCGACTACTTTCACTCCGAGCAGTCCATTGCTTTCATGAAGGCGGGCAAGGACGTGATGTGCGAGAAGCCGCTGACCCTCGACGTGGAGGAGGCGAAGGCCATCATCAAAGCCGTCCGTGAGACGGGGCGAAAGTTCATGGTCGGCCAGGTGTGTCGATACGCGCCGGGTTTCGTCCTGGCCAAGCAGATGATCGAGCGCGGCGAGATCGGCGAGCTTTTCCTCGCGGAGAGTGAGTATGCCCACACCTACCGCCACGCCCGCGGCGTGGGCGACTGGCGCGTCGATCCCCGCCGCGAGCCGGTCATCGGCGGCGGGTGCCATGCCGTGGACCTGCTCCGGTGGATCGCCGGTGATGTGGAGGAGGTCTCCGCCTATGCCAACCACAAATGCCTAACCGACTGGCCGGTGAACGACTGCACAATCGCGGCGCTGAAGTTCGGCAAGGGTGTGATCGGCAAGGTGATGGTCTCCATCGGCTGCGTGCGGCCCTACACGATGCGGAGCGTATTCTACGGCACGGAAGGGACTATTGTCTGCGACAACACCAGCCCGCAGATCCAGCTCTGCTCGCAGAAGAACCAGAGCGGCCGGCCCGAGTTCGCGACATTCCCGGTGAACATCGCCAGCCACAATGTCTCGGCCGAGATCGCTGAGTTCGTCGACTGCATCCTCGGGGGCAAGCCTGTGCTCACCAATGAAATCGAGGGGGCGAAGACGGTGGCGACATGTGTGGCGGTGGTCGAGTCGGCCCAGCGCGGGACGCCGGTAAAGGTGACGGACCTGCTGGGTGATGCCGCCGCGCCATGAGCGGCGGCCCTCAGTCCCCCGTGCGGCGGCGGATGCGGCTGATGCGGCGGAAGAAGACGACGGCCATGACAACCAGCGTGATGAAGAGCGCCCAGTTCGTGAACTCCCCGCCGATGTTGCATATCTTCAGCCACAGGACGGGAATGGCCAGGACGATCAGCGCATCCTCGACGTAGATCCAGAATCGCTTTTCTTCGGTTGGGTCGCTCATGTTGTGTTGAGGGAAGTTTACCATATCGGCAAGGCCGCGTCACGCCTTTTTTTGCAGTGACGGGTGCGGGCGTGCGGCGGTGCGGTCATGGGCGACCGAAGGACACGCTCAAACAAGTTTGAGCGTGGCACACTGCGTGCTCGCCGGGCCGTGCGCACTCTCGTCGCAACACGGGCAGCAAGCAACCCGTGACACACATCCTTTTTTCGCGGCGGCGCGTCACCCCTTCTCCACCACGATCACCATCACCGCCGGGGGGGCGAGGGGGAAGGGGACATGCTGTGTTTCCTACTCCATGCACACCACCCGGCCCGCCTCGGTGGAGATGTAGAGCCGGCCGCCCGACGCGGCGATGCCGTCCCACACGGGCGGGGAGTCCAGGGGCTGCTCGCCCAGCTTTTCCCCGTTGACGGCCGACATGACCTGCACCACGCCGCCCTTGCGCCCCTCGAACGAATCGAAGTCCTTTCGGTCGGGCATGCCGCCGAGGATCAGCCGGTCGCCTGCGCGCACGAGGGATCGGGGGCGCATCGGAAGGGAAACCGACCACTGCCAGTCGGCGATGGATGTCTTGCCCTCCGCCGGGCGGCAGTCGGGCAGGGGCTTCTCGTCCGGCGAGAATGGGCGGTTCGGTTGGGCGAAGAGCGTGTAGCCCCGATACCGTCGCACGCCCCAGGCGGTCTGGTCGTCGAAAGCCAGGAGCAGGCCATAGGGAACAGCGAAGCGCACCTTCCAGGGGTTCTTCTGGGAGTTGGCGATCCACGAATAGGCAACCGGTATCCGCCGGAAGTCCGCCGTGCCCAGCATCCAGTGCGACCGGTGCACCTCCGTTCCGTCGATGAGCTGCGTGGTGGAAAACAGGTGTCGCCCGTATCCCTCCTGTCGAACCAGTTTCGGGTCGAAGCGCACCTGCCGCATGTAGACCGATGAGCCATCGCTGACGAGCACGTCCGTAATAGCCCCGCCGGCCATGGAGAAGGAGTCGCTCCGATCGGGGGCCTCAAGCGTCTTGCTGTCCACCGTGTTCTGGGCGATCCGTTCCTCCTTCACCGTCTTGTCCACGCCTTCATCGAACTGGGGGTTGTCGCTCTGAACCCGCGCCCGGCAGAGCACGTTTCCCGTTCGTGGATCGAGCCCGCAGAGGAAGATGCCGCCGTCGAGGTACGACGACCTGCCCGCCGAGACGTAGGCCACACCGTTCAGGACGAGCACACCCCCATGCACCGGCCAGAGCGACTCGACCTGGTCCATCGCGACGGCGCATCGGTCGGCAGGCGCGGCGCGGAAACGCCAGGCCAGTGCGCCATCCGATGCGCGCAGGCAATAAACCCATCCATCCGCGCACCCGAAGAGCGCCAAGCCCTCGTGCAGCGTCGGCGGCGAGTCCACCCGCCCGCCGGCGGTGAACGTCCACCGCACGTCCCCGCTCGCGGCATCGAGGGCCACGACGCGGTGGTCGTCGATGGATGAGACGACCACCATCCCCCCCGCCACGACCGGCTGCGTCAGGCGGCCGCCGATGTCCGCCTTCCACGCCGTCTTGAGCTGGGCGGGGACGGCGGAGGGTGTCGAGCCACTTCGCACTGGATCGCGGCGAAAAGTCGGCCAGTCACTTCGATTTCGGATTTCGGATTGTGGATTGCGGATCTGGCCGTAGGCCAGACCGCGCTCAAAAACGGGAAAAACAGGGACAGGCGTTATTTTTTCTGGCCTCGGGCCGTCCGCCGCCAAAGCCCAGAAGCCGAAGAGCTTGGCCTCCATGTAGCACCCGCAGGCATGGGACGGGGCGTAGAGCAGGCCGTTGGCGGGGAGGACGCCGTACTGACACGTCCCCCGCACCCAGTTGTTCCTGGAGTGGACGCCGGAGACCAGGTCGAAGAACTCGACCCCGCGCTTGCCGGTCATGATGTATCGCTCGGTGGCCTTTTCCCGGTAGCAGCGGTGATGATGCCCGGCTGTCCAGAGGTCTTGAATCACGGCGTTCGTCTTCTCCACCTTGCCTGTGCGAAGATTGCGTGCCTCGGAGAACATCGGCCCAAGCCATACCTGCCCCTCGATCACGAACACGTCCGAGGGCGACCAGGCCCCCGCCTTGCACGGGCACTCCCACAGCGCCTTTCCGTCCTCCGCCGACAGGGCCGTCAGCTTGCTCCCATCCGCCCAGAGGACGACCCCGCCGTGCGCCACCAGCGTCGCCACCGACCAGCCGGCCTGTCTCCGATGCAGACCCTTTCCCGAGGGGGTTCGCCACAACTCCTTGCCGCTGCCGAGGTCCAGGCACGCCACGCTCTTGCCCTCTTGGAAGAATACCCGTCCCCCCTGGGCCGCGAGGGTGAGGGGCATGATGTCAAGCCCCTCCGTCTGGGGGTGCGACCAGAGCGCCTTGCCCGTCTCGGCGCGGATGGCCATGATCGTCTTCTGATTGCTGAAGGGCGGAGTTCGCCGCCCCCTGCTCTTTCCCTTCTTCCTCCTTCGCCTCTTGACTACCTTCACCGACTGCTCGGCCATGGGCGAGCCGACGAGCGCCAGGAGGACGCCGTCGCTAACCACGATCTCCTCCACCCGCTCCGTTCCTTCGTAGGTCCGGATTGTCTCGCCCGTCGCCGCATCCAGAGCGCTCACAGGCGCTTCGAGGCCGAGTGGCACATAGACGCGATCCCCCACGGCGACCAGCGTGCGGGGGAGCTGCACCGGACCCGAGCGGAAGCCGCGCCGATACCAGCTCCACGACGGCATCGGCTTCTTCCACAGGAGCACGCCGCTGAAGGCATCGCGGGCGATGACGGACCATCGCCCCGGCACGGCCATCGACCCGGCCGTGGACTCATCAAGGATATAGAAGGTTCGCCCCTGCGCCGATACGACCGAGCTGATGCTGGCGAGCGTGTGGTGATTGCGGCACCAGAGCGGCGCGCCGAGCCATTGCATGTGTCGCGGCGGGCCGACGCGCGCATCGCGGGCCACGGCGTTGCCGCCCGCGTCGTGGAGGTAGTGGGTCCACTCGTCGATGTCCTCCGGACGAGGCTTGAGCAATTTACGATTTTTGAGTTGCAATTTTCGATTGAGGAACAGCGCCACACCATTCGGTGCGAGGACACGCATGAGTTCTTCATCTGTCACCGGACACTCGCCACTCGCCACGATGAGATTCACAAGATTGTCGATAAACGGGAGTCGCTTGCCCTCCCAGCAATCCACGCGAACCGGTCCATAGATGCCGAGCGAACGGATGTGCTCTCGGGCCTTGGCGATGTTCGCCGCGTCCGTGTCGAGGCCGTGGACGATGTATCGGTTGCTTACCCGGAGCGCTGCGGTGAGCCGCCCGTCGCCACAGCCGACGTGGACGATAAGGCCGCCCTTGACCCCGGCAGTGTCGAGGATCTGGCGCGCCTGGCCGGCGGGGTCGGCAGCGGCCGACTGGACGAAGGCCAGAGAGACACACCATGTGGCCGCGATCACAAGGCAGTATTTCTTCATGTGCGAGGTCATGGCGGGAAATTCTCTCCATTGTTTTGTGATTCCAGGGCGCACCGTTCCGCCCACCCGGTCAAGCACCTATCATACGCCGAACAGACGTGGGAATAAACCGCTTTTCACAAACCGGCACTCGCGAGAGGACGCAGAAAAGGCAGAAAAGAGTCTGGCCTTTGTAACAAGAAGTATTGAAAAGGAATACGACGTAGTTTGTGACGCATGATCGAAGACAGGTCCGAGTCGGCGCAGCGATTTGCCGCGCCGTAAATAACGGAATCATAACATACGCAAAGTTATAAATACCTGATATGCGTTCTGCAGTGCACGCCTTGGACAGAGGGCCACCTTCCGCGGGATCGGGAAAATCCCCCCCGTCACTGAGGCCGTACCGACGGCCCTTCTTTTTGTTTGACTTTGACGCCGAACAGGGACAGAATCACGGACAGGGAAAACACAGAATCCTGGGATGCTCGCCTGAAGAAGGAGAACGACATGAGAGGTGCGCCGGAGCATGTGCGACGGGTGTGGATCGCGGCGGGGGTGTTTTGCTGTCTGGCGGCTTGCGCCGCTGAAGCGCAAGTGGCCCAGGGCCTGACCATCAACCGGCTGCGGGCGGTGAGCTATATATTCGGTCCCGCCCGCCAGACGACTGAGGTGCAGCCCTTTGAGAAACTCGTTCTGCTGTATGATATGCACCACGTTGCGCTGGACGCGGCAGGACAGGCCTCGCTCATGCTGAACATGGTATGGAAAGGGCCGAACGGGCGGGAGGTCGCCCGCTTCTCCAACCCTCTCAAGGCGGCGCACGTTTTCGAGGGACCGATTCCGGGGTATGGGACCGTCACCTTCCCCGGCAACGCCCCGCCGGGGGTCTACACGATGAACCTCCTCGTCGAGGACAAGAACTCGGGCGCGACGGCGACCGCCTCCTATTCGGTCACGCTCACGCCGCCTCAATTCGACGTTGTCAATGTTCGCTTCGTCCTCGGCTCGAAGGACGGCCCGGAGCGCCCCAACACCTTTTATGTCACCGACAAGATGTGCGTGTTGATGGACGCGGTGGGGTTTTCCACCACGGGGGATCGCGTGAACCTCAGCATGGACGTTGTGGTGCTGGAGGCCGGTGGCAAGGAGCTCCACTCCTTTAAGGACATGGTGAAACTGGATCAGGCCTTTCCGCCCGGCGGCCAACGCAAGGCCGGCTTCAGTCTGTGGCTGAACCTTACCCGCCCGGGGAGGTTCGTCGCCGTGGTGACCATCAAGGACGGCGGCGGCGGGCAGATCGTCACCAAGAAGATACCGTTCGAGGTCCTCGCCGCGAACTGAGGACCGCGTTTCATGAATTCCTGTGGGTTTTCGTTGAAAGCCAACGGTGGTCATTCCCGCGTACGCGGGAATCCACGAGTGGCCGAGGGTCTGGATTCCCGCTTTCGCGGGAATGACGGATGGCAGGTATTGAGTGACGACATCTTGGGAAGTGGTTGCTGCCTTTCGTCATCGCCATCGTGCTCGTAATCGTTCTCGGGGGGGGAAGGCTGGCCCGGAAGTTGGGGAGGGGGCGGCAGACACCCATGCCAGAATCGCAGCGTAGGCCCGATGTGTCGCGATCCGGCGCTTTTTGCTTGACTGGGCCTGCGGAGGGCGGTAGAGTGGTGGGCAGTTACAGAGATGCACCTTCGGGGAGCGAAGCATGCCGGCCGTCATTATTTATTGCGGTGAGTGCGGGGCGAAGATCGTAACCGATAGCAAGCACGCGGGCCGCGCGGCCGTTTGCGCCGACTGCTCGGCCAAGGTGCCCATTCCCAGCAAGCCCGGCGGCAAGCCGCAGATGCGGCGCCTCTGCCCCGGCTGCGGCAGGCGCGTGGCGGCGGACCTGTCCAAGGCCGGGCGCACGATGAAGTGCCCCGGCTGCAAGGAGGAGTTCGAGCTGCCCAAGATCAAGATGGCCAGCGCCTCTTCCAAGAAACGTCCAAAAAAGAAGCCGGCCAAGGGCAAGCTTATCAAGGGGCGCTCGAAGAAGGATAAGACGGAGGTCGTGCCCCTCATCGCGGCCGACGACGACGAGGGCGAGCGGGACGATGAAGACGAGATCCTCGCGCTGCTTCGGAGCATGGCGGGATCGCAGCATATCGCGGACACCGACGAGGTGGACCGCGTGGAGGTCCTGGACGACAGCGACACGGGCTTGGCCACGGGCTCCAAGCCTACGGAGGTGAAACGGGTGATCGACGAGGAGCTCCAGCGCGCCGACACCCAGGGCCTGGAACCTTATCGAAAGAAGAAGCCCAAGCCCAAACAAAAGTCAGACGCCAAAAAGAGCGGCGTAGATCGCTTCCGGTTCAAGTGCCCCAAGTGCGGCTTCCGCATCCTCGTCAACCGATCCGCCATCGGCAAACGCGGCCGCTGCCCCGACTGCAAAGCCGTGGTGACGATCAAGGAGCCGTAGCCCTCACCTGTTCTCCACCCACACCAGCGCATAGTCCCTCGGGGGGATGTCGAGGGTGATGGTTGAGCCTTCCGCTTTGACGGCCTTTTGTGTCACGGCATCCTTCGCCTGGATGGGTTTGTTGATGTTCAGACCGAGTGTGGCAAGGTCGAGGGTGAACTGTGCTGCGGCCTTCTCGTCCGACCAGTTGCCGACCACGAGCATGACCTTGCCCGTCCGCAGATAGGCGCTGCAGACGAGCTTCTCGTTCTGGCCCTTGATGATCTCGCCCGCCTCCCAGTAGGGCAGGAAGCGGCAGTCCTCTTCGCCCACGCGGAATTCATGCTGGAGGGCGCGGAGCGCCTTGTCCACCTCGTCCTTCTTGCACCACCCGCGCCAGAACATAACATCGTGCGGCAGGAACTGCGCCAGGAGCTCGCGGGTGGGTGTCTCCAGCCCGGGCTTGCTGCTCGACCCGAGCTCCGGCAGGAGGAACGCGGCGACGCCCCACTGGGTGCTCATGTATTGCGCCTTCAGCTCGTCGATGGGCAGGATGTCCAGATAGTGCTTGTCCTTGTTGTTCTTGAACTTGTTCAGCCGCAGGTTCAGGTGCTCCCCGTTCACGATGCTGTCGCAGAAGGAGTAGAACGGCAACATGAGCTGACCGGACATGTGGAGGTCGATCCATGGCTGGTCGGAGAACTGGTAGGCCAGCACACGGACCCGCCGGAACCAGTCGCGCAGGCCGAACATGCCGTAACAGGGCCGGAGCTTCCCGTCTTCATCCACCCAGGCCTTGCCCGTTCGGTCGTTGTAGCTGGGGTAGATGTAGGGGTCGTCCACGTAGAGACCGTCGAGGCCGCAGCGCATCATCTGGAAGAGGTGGTAGAGCCAGAAGTCGCGGATGTTCGTGTTCCAGTCCACGCGCCCGCCGGTGAGGGGCGGTCCGCCGAGGCGGTCGATGATCTGGGCCGTGGACATGCTGCTCCAGTCGCCGATGTAGGTCCTGGACGCCGGGCCCTTCGCCCACGTGCTGTTGGGGTAGTGGTGCTGGATGTCGCTCAGGCCCGGCACGAAGGTCCAGCACTTTTTCAGCACCTCGGGGGGGTGCTTGGGGACGGGATAGGAGTGGTCCATCGTCATGCCGGGGCCGTGCGACCACCAGACGCGGAAGTTCACCGGCTCGCCGATGGGGTCCTTGTCGCCGGGGCGGGGTTCGGGTTTGGTCATGACGCCGTCGCGCACCAGCCCGCGCCATCCCTTCGGCAGGGGGCGTAGGGGCGTGGCGGCGAAGGCCAGCTCGATCTGGATGGGCTCCTTGCGGCCTTTCATATCGGGGATGAGCCGAAGGACCATCTTGGAGACGGGGCCGTTGTTGATGATCTGGATACGGTTGTCGGCTTCGAGATCGCCGTACCATCCTCTTGATGTATCGCCGATGTAGGCGAAGCCGCGATACTCATCGCCCACCCAGACGAGCGGTTTCCATCCGCTTTTATATACGATGCCGTCGCGCTGGGAGACGCCGCCGGCAAAGCAGTTCTGTTTATAGCCGTCCACACTGTTGGCGTTCATCAGGCGGACGTATTTGCGCTTGAGGGGAATCTCGATGCGCAGGTCCTCGATGTCCAGGGCCTGCTGCGGGTGGATGACGATGTAGTACTGCATGATCCCGTCGTACTCCACCAGCACCCCCGCCTTGACGAAGAGCAGACCGTTCTTCGCCTGGGAGCGGAAAAGGGCATAGGTGGGGTGGTTGCCCTCGAGTTTCGTCTCGGCCTTATCAAGGCGGAGCTCCTGGCCGTTTACTTTGCCCCGCAACTGCACGGGCGCGGCTAAGAGCTCGGCCTCCTGGTGGAAGCGACCCACGCAGTCGGCGATGGCGGCGTTCTCGTCGGGGATCTGGGTGACCTGGCTGAGGAGGAGCGACCGGCCGAAGTCGTACTCTCTCCCCCACACCTTGGCGGTCACCGCGTTGGGGTCCACCTGCACGGGGTCGTACGGCGGCAGGACGGCCCTGGACTCGCCCCACTTCTGCTTGGCCCACTCCGGCTGTTCGGGATGGATGTATTCGACCGTCTTCGCGCCGAGCTCCTTCCCGGCCGGGTCGGATACCGAGACGGACAGGTCGTATGCGCCGGGGGTCAGCGTGGCCGTTGGCAGCCACATGATCGTGTCGAGCGCCTCGGTGAATCCGGGAAGCGTGCCGGAGACGGCGTCGCGATTTATGGCCTTTCGGGTGAGTTTGATCTCCCCCGTCAGCTTGCCGGAGTTGGTGATTCCAAGCGCGGCCGCGCCGACGTGGACGAGCAGCTTCTTCTGCGCCGGGAAGCCCATGAGCTGGACCTGCACGCCGGGGCAGGGCACGGCGTCGGGCTGGGTCTGGGCGATGCGGGCGAGGGTCCGGCCGTAGCTCGTGCGTATCTCCTTCGCCGACAGGGCGCGGCCGTAGATCTTTACTTCGTCGATCACGGACTTCCGGCGCCCCTCGCCGCCCCAGGGGGGTGCGATCTGGAGCGTCTGGAACGCCTTTGACGGCAGCGCGCCGCCTTCCTTTCTCACCAACAGCACGCCGTCGATGAAGAGCTGCATTTCCCATTTTTTCCAGACGGCGGCGATGTGGTGCCACTGCCCCGGCTTCCACGTGAAGTCGCGATAGGTGGCCGTCGTGAGGGCGCGCCTCTTCTCCCCAGCGGGATCGCCGAGGAGGTAGAAGGTCATGCTGCGGGAGATACCCTTGTCGGTCTTCGTGCGGAAGTAGCGGTAGAGGATCATCTGCTGCTTCTCGTTCTTCGACGTAACGAGGAAGGTGTGGAACAGGTCGTCGTCGCTCTGCCAGTTGAGGGGCTTGACCCAGAGCTCGAGGGTCCCTTCGTGCGGGTTCAGATTCCTCGCGCCGGGGTATTCGACGAACCGCGTGTCGCACACGATGCCCTTGCCGAGGGCGCCGGGGGCGAACTCGGCCTTGTCGAGGACGACGATTTGCTTGTCCTTGCGCACCTTCAGGGCGGCCTTGCCATCGCCCCGGGCGAAGGCGGCGTCGGCGGTGTCCTCGAAGGAGAGGTGGAGGAGCAGGTCCTTGTCCGCATCGGCGAACGTGACGGATATTGCGAGAACGGTGAGCAGGCAGATCAAGACGGCGTGTTTCATGCGACTTCCTCCAAGCATGATGCGGTTGCGGAATCGGGACACACACCTTAGCCCATCTCCTCGTGCAGATCAAACGAATTCCAATGGCGGGTGCATGTCACTTCTCTCGGCCTTGCCGCCGTTTTGGAGTGCGGCAGCCACGCTGCCGCTTTTTTTGCGGGAAGCCAGGCTTCCCGCTCTTCCGTTGCCGGTCTGTCGCCGCAGGCCATCTCTGTGGCCCCGCACGGTGGTTGCGCCCCCGCCGGGAAGCACGGCTTCCCGGTGTCAAGGCGCAAGCATGGCTTGCGCACTCCACAGACGCCGCCGTCGTTTCGCCTCGTTGGCAACTCCACGCCATCACCTCACCGAGGGAGTTGACATGCCCCCTCCAATGACAGACATCCTTGACTTCCCGCGACATTGCGATAAACTAAAGAGTTGAGCGTGCGTCCTCAATCACTCGTCTGGAGGGGAAAGCCGTGAAACACATCTATTTGTTCCTGCTCCTCGCTTGCTTCGTCACGTCCGTATTTGGGAAAGACGTCGGCCCCGTGACCCTCAAATGCGGCGACGTGACCGTCATCCTCGACGACGCGAAGGCGTTTACCATCAAACAGATCACCTACAAAGACTTCCCCATGCTCGCCGAGGGGCCCGGCCTCCACTCCGGCACGGTCCTCAGCCTCGGCAAGGACAAGTGGGTTGGATCGGGATACGGCGGCGAACGAGTCGCTCTCCGGCTCCTCAAGGTGGACAAGAAGCGGGAGAAGTTCAAGGGGGGCGAGACATACACGGCGCGGGACAAGATCATCTATGAGAAAAAATCGAGCCTGGGTCCCTACAAATTGAACTGGGAGATGGAGATTCGCACGAACGAGATCAGCCACCAGCTCGAGTTGAGGCGGTCGAGGTCTATGCCGGTCGAGAAGATGTATGCCTTCCTGTTTCCCTTCAGCAAGGAGTTCAACATCTTCTGCGGGCAGGTCTGGGGCGATACCGACCTGGCGAAGCGCTTTCAGGGCGCCTTCTACGGCGAGAACGCCGATCTGCTGGGGGACAACATCCGCTGGTTCACCGTCTACTGCACAGAGCGCCATACGGGCCTTGTCTGCGCCTACGGCAAGGAATACAAGGGCGAGGAGGAGCAGACCATTCTCATCGACAAGCCTGAGCTCCGGGAATACCACTTTCGGCCGAAGATCATGCACGAGGGGCGCGGCGAGAGGCTGGAGTTCGAGTTCGTCATGCACTTCCTCGAGTGCAAGACCGGCGAGGTGCCCAAGAAGTCGTGCCAGATCGCCGGATCCAAATGGGGCCCGGATCTGAGTGATGACAAGTGATGACTGGCGGATATGAGAGAAGATTGATGACAGACACCATCGCTCCCATCCTCTCCGCCGACGACATCCAGCGCCGCGTCCGCGATCTGGCCGGGCAGATCGACCGGGACTATGAGGGCTCGCCCCTGACACTCATCGGCGTCCTCAACGGCAGCTTCATCTTCCTCTCCGACCTTGTGCGGAATCTCAAGACCCAATGCGTCATCGACTTCGTCGCCGCCGCGAGCTACGGCGACGGCACGACCCCCGGCGACCTGAAACTCCTCAAGACGCCGACCGTTGATATCGAGGGCCGGCGCGTCCTCATCGTCGATGACATCCTCGACACGGGCCGCACCCTCGCCCTCATCCGCGACGTGCTCCGCGAGCAGAAGCCGAGCGACCTCCGCATCTGCGTCTTCCTTTCCAAGCAGTGCGAGCGCCAAGCCGACATCCACGCTGACTACATCGGCTTCGACGTCCCCGACCAATTCGTCGTCGGCTACGGCCTGGACCACGCCGGCCGCTATCGGCAGTTGGGGTATGTGGGGGTGATTCCGCAGAGATCGTAAGGCACTTGGCAGAGAAGGGGGAGTCAGTGTTTGACATCTTGCAACCGAGGTTGTATACTATTGTGAAGAGAAAACTCTTGTCCCCAGAAGGCGAGAAGCCATGGCAAAGGTTGAAAAACTCGAGCGCGAAATTGAGAAGCTAAGCCGAGATGAACTGACGGTCCTCCGCGAATGGTTCCGCGCCTACGACTCCGAGGCGTGGGACCGGCAAATCGAGGCGGACGCCCGCGCCGGAAAGCTTGATAAGCTCGCGAATCAGGCCGTCGCCGACCACGAAACCGGGAAGTCGAAAGAGCTTTGAAGCCTTTCGCGTCGCCTGCTTTCTGGTCGTGCTATGAGCGACTCCCGGAAGCCATTCGCGAACTCGCCGACAGCAACTTCGAGCTTCTGAAGGCAAACCCCTCCCACCCGTCTCTCCACCTTAAGAAGATTGGCCGGTATCGATCCGTCCGAGTTGGGCTCCACTACCGTGCTCTTGCCGTGGAGGTGGCGGACGGACTGTTGTGGTTCTGGATCGGGACGCACTCGGAGTACGATAGGCTGTTAGGCTAATCATGCCCCCGCTCAGAACCGCGACTTCCGCTTGATGAGATAGGACGTCAGGGCCTTGTCGAAGGGGACGGAGGTGTCGATCTGGATGTAGTCGATCTGGGCGTTGAAGCACTCGGTGGTGTAGGTCTCGACGAAGTCCTTGATCTGCCGCAGATACTCCTCGCGAATGCTCGCGGCGTCGGCGTGGACGAACTCGGGCGACTCCACGTCCTCGAAGCGCGTCGGGCCGTCGAAGGGGAACTTGGCCTCGGCCTCGTCGAGGATGTGGAAGACGATCACCTCGTGCCCGCCGAAGCGCAGGCGGTGCAGCCCGCTCAGGATCGGCTCGACATCGCCCAACAGATCGGAGAAGAGGATCACCAGCCCGCGGTCGCGGATGAGCCCGGCGGTTTCCATGAGGACGCGGGGGACGTCGGTCTTCTTTGCTTCGCTCGGGCGGGCGAGCTCGCCGAGGATGTTGGGGAGCTGCGACCGCTTGCTGCGCGGGGGGAGGTACATGCGCACGCGCTCGTCGAAGGTGATCAGGCCGACGGCGTCCTGCTGGCTGATCATCAGGTAGCCTATCGACGCGGCGAGGCAGGTGGCGTATTCCAGCTTGTTCATGTGGTCGCCGGAGCCGTAGCGCATCGACGCGCTCGTGTCCACAACGAGGTAGCAGTTCAGGTTCGTCTCGGCCTGGAATTTTTTGATGTAGAGCTTATCGGTCTTGGCCAGGACGTTCCAGTCGATGTCCTTCAGGTCGTCGCCGGAGTTGTATCTGCGGTGTTCGGAGAACTCGACGCTGAATCCGTGGTAGGGACTCTGGTGCAGTCCCGAGATGAACCCCTCCACGATGAACTTCGCCTTCAGGTCGAGTCGAGCGATCTGCCGGATGACCTCAGGTTTCAGGTATTGCGTGTTGCTCATTGTCCTTCAATTGCCCACATCAAACACACACGAATTGTAGGAGCGGAATCCTTTCCGCGACCTCTTTGCGGGCACGGCATCGGTCGGGGATGGGAATCCCCTCCTACAGTGAGCATACCAGCGGGAGTGTGGGATCGCAATGCTTTTCGGGCAAGGCAGTGACGCCGGCAGGGAAGAGACCAAACGTAGGGTGGGCCTCGGCCCACCTGTCAATGGATATGGTGGGGCAAGCCCCACTTCTCTTCGTGTTCTTCGTGCCCTTCGCGGTGCCAACCACCATCGTGGATTCCCGCTCCCCGCTTACGAACTGCGGGGACAAGCTTCGCGGAAATGACAGTTGCCTTATCACGCCTGCCACATGACATCTGACACCTATCACCCATAACCCATTCCCCACCTACTTCGCCTCCACCACCGGCAGCAGGATGTGCGAGGGATGCTCCGCGTCGTGGTAGATGGTGTTCTCCGCCACAATCGTCTTATCGTTGGCGCGGAAGCCGTCGCCGGTGTTGGGGTTCGGGTCCCAGCGGGGATAGTTGCTGCTGGAGACGGCGACGCGGATGCGGTGGCCCTTGTTGAAGATCAGACTCGTGGACCAGAGATCAATTTTGAATTTGTAAATCTCACCCGGCGTCAGCAGCTCGTCCTTCTCGAAGGTGTTCCGATGCCGCGCGCGGATGATGCCGTCGAGGACCAGCATGGACCGCCCATCGGGATAGACGTCCGTCAGCTTCACCGTGAAGTCCGTGTCCCTGCACGATGACGACGCCCAGAGATATGCCTTGATCTGCCCGGTGACCTCGACGGGCTGGGTCAGGGGGACCGTGGTGTAGAGAAGAACGTCCGGCCGGTTCTCGAGCTTGCGCTGATCGTAAGGTCCCTTCTTCATGCACAGGTTGCACCCGCCGAGGGTCGGCACGGGCTTCTTCGGGTCATACGTGTAGGTCTTCGACTTCCCATCGGCCGGCGGCTTCTCCATTGAAAGCGTGCCGTCGGCGTGGATGTAGTACGGTGTCGCCTTGCTCGGCACAGGCCAGACGTCCGAGAAGCGCCATTCGTTGCCCGGGGCTTTTGGGTCGCTCACGTCGCCCATGACGTAGTAGGTGACGGCCGGCTCGTCCATGATGCCGTTCTGCTCGCCCTTGAGCCAGTAGTCGAACCACCGGCCCTGGTCGGCTGCCTTCGGGATCTGCACCGCGTTCTCCGGGAACTGGACTTCGCCCGGCTTTCGATTTCGGCCGTGGACCCACGGACCCATGAGGAGCTTCTGTTTGCCCCTGGCGCCCTCGCCGCCCTTGTATTGCCGCCACATGAAGGCGTCGATGGTTCCCTGGTTGAAGACATCGTACCATCCGCCCTGGAAGAAACCGGGCACGTTGATCACTTCGCTGCGCGTGCTCGCGTCCATACCTCGCCAAAGGTCATTGTAGTTGGGATTTCCGGTCATCAGCTTGAGGCAATCCGGCGAGAACTTGTTGCCCGTGAGCCACTGCTCCACGAGCTTCTTGCGGAACGCACCTCCCTGCCATGCGGCATGGTGGTAGAGGCTGCCGCAGGCCACGCCGATGCTCTGGCACACAAGATGGGGCGGCGTCGATCCGGCTGTCATAATCTGGGTGATGCCCAGCGCCGAGCCGCCGGATGTGCCGACCTTTCCATTGCACCAGGGCTGCTTCACGATCCACTCGATGGTGTCGTAGCCATCCTGCAGCTTCCCCCAGCCGTCGTTGATGAAGGGCATGTCCGTCTCGCCCTCCGACGCGAACCGGCCGCGGAAGTCCTGCGCAACGACGGCGTATCCGTTCCTGGCCAGACTGCGCGCACCCCGTTTGTTCTTGTTACTGGTCTTGTTGTAGGGTGTTCGGGAGAGGATAGCCGGCCACGGTCCGTCGCCCTCGGGCAGGTAGATGTCGGTCGCCAGCTTCGTCCCGTCGCGCATCGGCACCATGACGTTTCGCATGCCGGTGGCGACTTGGGATCGCAGCACGAAGTCGATGCCGGTGCAGTCCTTCGTCAGATCGAGCTTGACGACGCCGTCGCGTTGGACATCCTTCAGCCGGGGGACCTGACCCTCGAAGGTGAGGCCCTTGTAGATTTGGTTGGCGTGGTCCTCCGAGGCGGTGAAGAGGATGACCTCGTTGAGGCCCTCCAGGTTCGAGCCGACCTTCATCTCGAACCGGCCCTCCTTGTCGGTGGTGAGCTTCTTCTCCCACTTGATCGGGTCGGCCGGCTGCTCCGCCCGGAGCTTGGAGACCCTGGCGACGCCAAGGGCGATGCCGGCGATGGGCCGGCCCGTCTTCTCGTCGGTCACTTTGCCGGAGAGGGTGGACCGCTGGGCGCTTACCGAAGCGGCGGCGAGTGTCGTAGCGAGCAGCGTTAGGACAATGGATCGGATGAGGGGTCTGCGTCGCATCATGATGTGCTCCTCGGTTTGGGTATCTGACCCTGCGGGGCATTATACGGATGGGCCGTCAGCTTGACAATAGCCTTACCCGCTGATAAAATTCATTGTTGTGCCAGAATGAGTGCGAAGCGGCTATTCAATTCCATTCGATTGAGCAAGAGCGAGGCGGCATGGGTGCTCGTCCTCGTTGCCTTGCTGCTTCTCTGCATCGGGATCGGGGACATCCGAGCGCGCCGGCGCGCGGGGGCGCCGGTGCACGTGGTGAAGGGCGATCGCGCGAGGTTCACCTACGACATCGACCTGAACTCGGCCAACTGGGCCGAACTGACGCTGCTGCCCGGCGTGGGGGAGGTGACGGCAAAGCGGATCGTGGCGCTGCGCGAGAAGCTCGGTGGGTTCACGAGCGTGGAGCAGATCAAGGAGGTTCGCGGTCTCGGCGACGTACGCGTCGCGGAGATCGCGAAGTATGTTACACTCGGCACTGAGGCGAAACCCAAGGAGTGAGCATTTCTTCACGGACTCTTGATCTATGGGCAACTTCCAGCTTTCCTCCGAATTCACCCCAAAGGGCGACCAGCCCCAGGCCATCGAGGAGCTCATCAAGGGCTTCACGGAGGAGGGCAAGACGTGCCAGACCCTCCTCGGAGTTACCGGGTCTGGAAAAACATTCACGATGGCGAATGTGATTGCCGCGCTGGACCGTCCCACGCTCGTCTTCTCCCACAACAAGACCCTCGCGGCCCAGCTCTACAGTGAGTTCCGCGAGTTCTTTCCCGAGAACGCCGTCGGCTACTTCGTGAGCTATTACGACTACTACCAGCCCGAGGCCTACATCCCGCAGCGCGACCTTTACATCGAAAAGGACGCGTCGATCAACGAGGACATCGACCGCCTGCGTCTCGCCGCCACGAGCGAGATC
Source organism: Planctomycetota bacterium (assembly GCA_013152475.1). Taxonomy (GTDB): domain Bacteria; phylum Planctomycetota; class Brocadiia; order JAADGH01; family JAADGH01; genus JAADGH01. The sequence continues at coordinate 9,491 of JAADGH010000020.1, read as the reverse complement.
ATGTCCCGCGAGGACGTCATCATCGTCGCCAGTGTGTCGTGCATCTACGGCCTCGGCTCGCCGGAGGACTATAAGGAGATGTTCGTCTATCTGCGCAAGGGGGAGCAGGTCGATCGCGACGAAATCATCAGCCGGCTGGTGGCGATCCATTACGAGCGGCACGATTTCGAGTTCGGACGTGGGCGCTTCCGCGTTCGCGGCGATGTGCTGGAAGTGTATCCCTCCTACGCGGAGACGGCCTATCGCATCGAGTTCTTCGGTGACGAGATCGACCGGCTGTGCGTCATCGACGCCCTCACCCGGGATGTGCAGGCCGAGTGCGATGACCTGTCCATCTTTCCCGCCAAGCACTTCGTCCTGCCGGAGGGACGGATTGAGGGAGCTATCGATTCCATCAAGCTGGAGCTGGAGCAGCGGATCGAGCAACTTCGTGGCCAGGGGAAGCTGTTGGAGGCCCAGCGTCTCGAAGCGCGGACCCGATACGACATGGAGCTGATGCAGGAGATCGGCTACTGCCCCGGCATCGAGAACTACTCCCGCCACCTGAGCGGCCGCGCGCCGGGGGAGCCGCCGTACACGCTGATCGATTATTTCCCCGACGACTTTTTCATGATTGTGGATGAGTCGCACGCCTCCATCCCGCAGCTTCGGGGCATGTACCACCACGACCTGACGCGAAAGAACAACCTCATCGAGCACGGCTTCCGCCTGCCGTCGGCGCTGGACAACCGGCCGCTGAAGTTCGAGGAGTGGGAGGGCAAGATCCACCAGGCGCTGTTCGTCTCGGCGACGCCCGGGCCGTACGAGCTGGAAAAGTGCGGGGGCGAGGTGGCCGAGCAGATCATCCGGCCGACGGGCTTGGTCGATCCGATTATCCACGTGCGGCCCGCCTCCGGACAGGTGGACGACCTGCTCAAGGAGGTCAAAAAGCGCGTCGAGAAGAAGGAGCGCGTCCTCATCACAACGCTCACGATGCGCATGGCGGAGGATCTGTCCGATTTTTTGAAGCGTGACGGCCTCAAGTGCGCCTACCTTCACTCCGAGATCAACGCCCTGGACCGGGTGCAGATATTGAAAGACCTGCGCCTGGGGAAGCACGACGTGATCGTCGGCGTGAACCTCCTCCGCGAGGGATTGGACCTGCCGGAAGTTTCACTTGTGTGTATTTTGGACGCGGACAAGGAGGGCTTCCTCCGATCTGACACGTCGCTCATTCAAACCATCGGCCGGACGGCGCGCAACGTAAACGCGGAGGTCATCCTCTACGCCGATGTCGTGACCCAGTCGATGAAGCGGGCCATCGACGAGACGAACCGGCGGCGAGAGATTCAGGTGGGGTACAACGAGGAACACCACATTACTCCGCAGACGATCCGCAAGGCCGTCCGCGACGGCATCGAGCAGGAGATCGCTCAGCGCTCCTACGCCCGCGAAGTCGTGGCGGAGTCGGAGGAGGAGTACATCACGCAGGAATTCATCAACGAACTCGAAGAGGAGATGCGCGCGGCCGCGGAGGACCTGGAGTTCGAGCGCGCTGCGGCGCTGCGGGATCGCATCTTACAGATTCGCGAAGAAATGGGCATCAGCCGCACCGAGGGTCTGGCGACGATGGTGAAGGCGAAGCCCGGCGCGAAACGGAAGGAATAGCGGACCTATGCCAACGAACGAGAGTATCGACTTCGATCAGATCAACGACCTCCTCTCGATTGCCATCGACGAGGACTTTGGCCCCGGCGACATCACCACCGAAGCCATCGCCGAGGACGACACCACGGCATCGGGACGATTCGTCACGCGCGAGGATGCCGTTATCGCCGGCTTGTCCGTCGTCGAGCGCGTGTTCACCCTCGTGGCGGAGCGCCTCGCGAGGAAGGGCGACATGGGCGATGTGCGATTCGACGCGAATATGAAAGACGGCGATGCCGTGGAGAGCGGCGATGTTGTCGCCGAGGTCCGCGGCCTGGCGCTGGTTCTGCTCGGCGGCGAGCGGCTGGCGCTGAACTTCCTCCAGCGGATGTCCGGCATTGCCACGATGACGCGACGCTACGTTGATGCGGTGAAGGACTATCCCGCCGATATCCTCGACACGCGCAAGACCACGCCCGGCTGGCGATACCTGGCCAAGTATTCCGTCCGCATGGGTGGCGGGGTGAACCATCGCATGGGCCTCTACGACATGGTCCTCATCAAGGACAATCACATCCAGATCGCCGCGCAGCGCTGGCCCAACGATGACCCGATCAAACGCGCTGTCTTCGAGGCCAAGGTCCGGGCGCAGGACATCAAGTGGGTCGAAGTCGAGGTGGAGAGCCTGGATCAGGTGCGTTCCGCCATCGACGCCGGCGCGGACATCATCATGTTCGACAACATGACCCCCGATCAGATGAGCGAGGCCGTGCAGCTCGTCAAATCCTCCGGCAAGCCGATCCTCACCGAGGCATCGGGCGGGATCACGGCCGACAGGTTAGTCGCAATCGCGAAAACCGGCGTCGAGCGCATCTCCATCGGCGCCCTGACCCACTCCGCCGGCGCCGTGGATATCGCGCTGGAGATGTGACACGATCTCCTCTTGACCAGGGATAACATGCTGCACTGCATATTGAGCGATCTGCGCCAGCCGCCGTCTGCTACTTTGCCGCGCCGCCCAGGCGCAGCAGGCTCATATCGTCGATATAAACCTTGTCTCCCGGCTGGAAGCCGTCCACGATAAGGATGACGCGGAGCTTCGCGACCTTCCTGTCCCGGATCGTCGCGGGAATCTCCATCGAGTTGGCGATGGCGGTCCACTTTCCCGGGACGGGCGTAATGGTCACGTTATAGTTTGTGATGTTCTTCCCTTCCCCATCCACGGGCATGATGCCGAGCGTCGCCGTGCCCGACGGCTTCTGGCCGTCGGGCGTGCGAACGAAACAGACAGCGCCATACCGCCCCGGCTGGATGTCCAGCGTCTGGTGCGGCCCGCCGCGCTTCATGCCGTCGCAGAGCATGCTGAACTTGCCCGTGTGCGCGGCCCCGTCGCTTCGCCTCATGGACCCGACACCCCACTTCACCCAAGGGCTCCACCCGGTCGCCCCCGCACCCTTCCCTTCTTCGAAGGACGAGTTCGCAAGGAGGTTTTTCGCCGTGCCGTCTACCATCTGGAGCATGGCGCTGACATGGCTGCGAACCCTATCGGATTTCGACTTCGCCGCCAGTTGCTCCAGCCGGCTGCGCACGGCCTTGCTGCGCACGACCCAGTCGAAGGGCCGCCACAGATCCGACACGCCCCATCCCTCGCCGCGCAAACGCTCCATCCCCCGGCGCGCCATTGTGATGGGATGGACCAGAACCGGGTCCTTGGCGAACTCCACCAACTGGAGATGTCGGCGTTTTTCGTTCATCTCGATGCGGCGGATGCCGCCCTCGATGACGCGGATGGCCTTCTCCTCCGTGTCCATCGGCTCCCCCTTGAGGTCGTCGCGCGGGAAGGCCAGAACCGATGCCTCGTAGTACTCGAAGGACCGCAGCAGGAGCTTCGCCCGGGCCTTTTGCTTCTTGGTTTTCGCTTTTGCGAATGCCGACTCCAGCCATGCCCGGCTCTGGACGATCTCCTCCGGCGCCACGTCGGCGAGGTAATCGGGACTGGAGAACCGGAGGTATTGTCCCTTCTCGGTGAACCAGGGCGAATCGAGAATACGGCGCGTCCAGAAGTTCTCCCAGTGGGCGTAGTAGGCCTTCAGGTTCGCCGCGCCATCGGGCCCGACGCAGCGCTCGTACCATTCGTCCAAGAGTTTGTCCACGTCCTGATACGGGTCCCATTGGAGCTTGAGAGAAACATACAGCTTCGGTCCCTCGCCGAAGTTCGGGTAGGCCTCAGCATACATCGCCCGCACGCCGTTTTGGTATCCGAAGCGATAGTAGTCGGCCATGTGGTGAAACCACACGCGCGGGACGCAATAGGGGCTGCCGTAGATGTAGTCGTACCACGCGAGGGTGGGGCACATCTTCGCCCAGGCCCGGGTCATCTCCTCGCCCTTGGCGCGAAGCTCGGGCTGGACCCACTTCATCCGGTCGTAGGTCATGTAGGGGATGATGTGCGGGTGCACCTTGACGCGGTCCGGCGGCTCGGCGATCTCGCTATAGGCGAGGCACCCGAAGAACTTGCCGGGGTGCTTCTTCAGCACACCTTCGACGACCTGATTCGCCCAGGTAAAATATCGGTCGGACAGATGGTCGCGGCCGAGGAAGTTCTTCCGGCCCGGGTCCATCGCCCGGCACTTCTCGCACTCGCAATGCCCGCTGGAATCGTTCACACCGAGGGAATAGGACGTAGCATCGGGATGCTCGTCGAAGAACTTGTTGATGTTCTTGATCGCCTCGTCCACAATCCCCGGCGCGGAGAAGCAGGGCTGCCAGCCGTGGTGGACATGCTCCGGCGGCGGGAAGTAGCGCTTGCCCTTGTGAACCGGAAAGAACTCGGGATGCGACTTGATATATTCCTTCGGCGGGAAGAGGTGGAGCAGATTGTGATGGAAACTCACACGGCCATGCATACGATTGTGATTGGCCCACTCGACCTGCGCCGCACCTCGCAGGCCACTGAACAGGCGCGAGAAGAAGGCCGGTTTATCGCGGACCGGTTCGGTCGGGATATTGATCGTCGCCTGCTTCGGCACATCAACCCCATCCGGCCCCGGCATGAGCCAGCGGACGCCGACGTAGCGCTCCAGAAATTCGTAAACGCCAAATAGTGTGCCGTGGTCGGTCGGTCCCAGAATGACGATGTTGCCCGGATCGGGGAACTGGATGACGTAGCCGTCATCGTCGAGTTTGCCAAGGTCGATCTTGAGGCCGTCCACGTAGGGGCTTCGCCCCACGTGGATGCCGACTGTGCCCTCCGGGCGGGTGGGCTTGATTTCCATTTCAGCATTTGACGCTTCCTTGATAAGATCGCGCATCTCGTCGCAGGCAGTCTTCAGCAGTTCCGATGCGTCGTCGGGCAGGACGATGGCGGCGCGAGGCTGGTGGTCTTTGACGATGGCGATCCCGTCGCAGGACGCGATGAGCGCGGCAAGCAGGACCGCACCGAGCAGGCAGACATGCTTTTGCATCTTGCTCCCCTCCTATCGAAGGAAAAAGGTTGTTTCAAAGCTATCTTCTTTGCGATCCATCTTCAAGGCAAAAGTGAGAGGAGTTTCCCCATGACCTCCGCCCGCACCCACGGTTGACAATAAACACCCCCATGATATACTCGAAGCCACACCAGGAAACCACCTCCGGGAGAGGAAGACCGATGAACCGACCAAACATCCTGATGATCATGGCCGATCAACTGCCCGCCGCGCTCATCGGCGCCTACGGCCATCCCGTTGTCAAGACGCCCCACATGGATCGCCTGGCCGAGCGCGGGGTCGTCTTCGACAACGGCTACACGAACTGTCCCCTCTGCGCGCCGGCGCGGGCGGCCATGTGCACGGGCAAGCTCGTCGAGAAGATCGGCGCCTTCGACAACGGCGCGGAGCTGCCCGCGCAGATCCCGACCTTCCTGCACCACCTCCGCCGCGCGGGATACGAGACGATCCTCTCGGGCAAGATGCTCGGCCCGGACCAGCTCCACGGCTTCGAGCAGCGCCTGACGACGGACATCTACCCGTCCTTCTTCAACTGGACCCCCGACTGGCGCAGGGGCGTCTATGCCAACCCCGGTACGAGCGTCAGCCAGCTCGCCGACACGGGCCTGTGCAAGTGGAACCTGCAGCTCGACTACGACGAGGAGGTCCAGTTCCGCACGCTGGAGTGCCTGCGCGATCTCGCCCGGCGGCAGGACGGCGGGCGGCCGTTCTTCCTCTGCGCCTCCTACACCCACCCGCACGACCCGTGGATCATCACGCAGAAGTATTGGGATCTGTACGATATCGACATGCCCGCTGCGCCGGCCGTGCCGCTGGACGACATGCACCCCTTCGACCGGTGGCTGCAGGTGCATCACATGGTGGACAAGTTCCCCCCGACCGACGAGATGATCCGCACGACGCGACATGCCTTCTACGGCATGATCACCTACTTCGACGAGAAAGTCGGCGGGCTGCTGGATGAACTGGATCGCCTCGGCCTGGCCGAGGACACCATCGTCCTCCTCACCAGCGACCACGGCGAGATGATGGGCGAGCATGGCATGTGGTTCAAGCGCACCTTCTTCGACAGGTCCGCCCGCATCCCCTTCTTCGCTGCATGGCCGGGGCAGTGGCAGGGCGGCCGCCGTGCGAGGGAGGTGATCTCCCTCGTCGATCTCTTCCCCACGCTCCTCGACATCGCGTCGCTCGACGATCTGGACGAGGTCGCGGCCACGGTCGATGGCGACAGCTTCAGAAAGCTCCTGGAGGGTGACGATCCGGACTGGAAAGACTATGCTATCAGCGAGTACTACGGCGAGGGGGTGATCCAGGCCGGGCGAATGCTGCGGAAGGGCAAGTATAAGTATGTATACGTTCACGAAGAATCGCCGCGCCTCTTCGACATGGAGGCCGACCCGAACGAGCTGAACGATCTGGCCGGCACACCGGAGCTGGCCGACGTCGAGAAGGAGATGCGCGAGCGGGTCCTGAGGGATTGGGACGTGGAGGGCGTCGAGGCCCAGGTCATGAAGAGCCAGCAGGACCGCTTCGCCATCAAGGAGGCCATCGGCGAGGACCACACGAACGTGTGGGACTCCCTTCGATGCCCGCCAGCAATACGTCCGCCTCAAGGACGCACAGGAGACGAACGGGCAGAGGCGGTATCCGAAGGCGTGACGGGGAAAAGTAGAAGAGGCTTCCAGCCTCTTCATGAAGCGGCAAGATGCCGCTTCTACGTTAGGGCGGGCGGAGCATGTGTGCCACCGTGTGAGACTTCCAGCCACCCTTCGATGCCCGCCAGCAATACGTCCGCCTCAAGGACGCACAGGAGACGAACGGGCAGAGGCGGTATCCGAAGGCGTGACGGAAGAGGCTTCCAGCCTCTTCATGAAGCGGCAAGATGCCGCTTCTACGTTAGGGCGGGCGGAGCATGTGTGCCACGCTCAAGCTTCGGTCTTGGGGTGAGGCGAGTCGTGCGTGTCGCGCAATGTTGCGTCCCGCGTGGATTCCCGCTGGAGCCTGCCCCCGTGAAAACGGGGGCGGGAATGGCGGTGGGGATGAGGCAGGCTGTGCCTGCCGGGTTGTGCGTTCCCAGGCAGAGCCTGGGAACGAGGAGTGTAGGGTGGGCCTTGGCCCACCATCTCCCTCGTTAGGAGCAAGGCAATGACCACCGACGAAAGAGCATGCAGGCCGCTGGCCAATGACTACGTTACACTGTGGCGGGCGGAGGACCCCGAGCAGCAGATCGGCTACTGCCCCGGACTCGCCGCGCTGCCGAACGGGCGGCTCATCGGCCTGTTGCTGGTCCGCGACTATCGGCCGGACGCGGAACCGTGGGTCGAGAAGGTTTACACCAGCGACGACAAGGGCCGGACATGGACCCACCGCAAGGACCTGCTTATGGTGGACGGCTTCCCCTTCGTCGCCGGGTCGGCGGTCTACATCATCGGCGGCAAGGACGACCTGAAGATCGCCCGCTCCGATGACTGGGGTGAGACGTGGACCGATGCCATCCCCCTGCAGACGGGCAGGATGTGGTACTCTTTCCCCGGCTCGATTGTCGAGGCGAACGGTCGGATCTACATGGTGAAGGAGTGCCGCACCGAACCGATCCCGGACGGCTTCCCGGTCTGGGTCCTCGCGCCCGTGGTCTGCTCCGCCTGCCCGACGGACGACCTGACCCGGCCCGAGGCGTGGACGTTCTCCAACATGCTCGGCTTTCAGGAGGTCTTCAAGCGGTACGGCCGGCCGAACCTGCTCGGCGTGCCCTTCTACGAGCCGGGCCGGCACGACACAGGGGGCACATTCCGACACATGCCCGAGCTCGGGTGGGGCGAGGCGAACCTGGTGCAGATCACCGACCCGGACCACATCTGGCACGACCCGACCGGCCGCACCTTCCACATTATCATGCGCTGCAACACGGGCCGGTCGAACATCGCGGCCCTGGCCAAGGCCGTGGAGCAGGACGACGGGAGCATCGTGGTCGATCTCGAGCGGGCGCCGTCCGGCCAGCCGATGCTTTACATCCCCTTCCCCGGCGGGAACATCGGATTCATTATTGTGAACGACCCGGAGACGGGGCTGCACTGGCTGGTATCGAACCAGATCACCGATTCCATGCGGCGGCTCGACCGCCTGGACCCGAAGCACTACGGCATGCCGGCGAACGAGCGGCGGCAGCTCGCGCTGTATTTCTCAAGCAACTGCATGGACTGGTGCTTTGCGGGCCTGGCGGCGACGGCCGATGAGATGGGCACGTCGCACTACCACGGCGCATCGGCCATCGACGGCGACGACCTCCTCCTCATGATGCGCACCTCCGACCCCGACGCCGTGAACGAGCACAACTCCAACCTCATCACCTTCCACCGCATCCCGGACTTTCGGGGGTTGGCGTATTAGGGGCGGAGCGCATCCCATCACAGACACAATCAAGCCAAAGTGTAATATAAACTTACTCTTCTCGCCTGTATGTTTTCAGTGAGCGAGATCGATTATTTGGCTGTGTAGTGGCGCATACCGGCAAATGTGGCGCATCTACAACATTGCCCCGTTCCTCGGCACAAGAATTGCTAAATTTTACCGCATCAGGACAGGGAGGCGAAACGGTGCAATGGACCAGGAGCGAGGAATGACGAAGCGAATCCACAAGACACTGGAACTCGAAGAACTCGAAGCGCGCGTAGCGCCCGTGACCCTTACCGGGACCGCAAGCGGCGCCGTCTATCAGTTCACGGACACCGACGGTGACGCCATCCGCATCGGCCTGCAGGGGACAGGCAAGGCCGAGATCACCTGGGTCAACGGCGGCAGCACGCCCAGCGCCCGGGATGAGATCGCCAGCGTCGAGCTGTTCAACACCTCGAAGGATATCTTTACCATCGCCGACGCCAACCCCAACGCCGGGGGTGATACCCTCACCGGCGGGAACATCTGGACGAGCGGCTCGGTGTATGAACTCCACCTCCTGTCCACCTTCGGAACGGTGGAGAACACGGGGATCCAGATCGCGGGCGATGCGGCAACGATCAATGTCGAGGGGAAGGTGCAGAACGTGGACACGTATGTCGGCAAGTCGCTCTCGTCGTACTCTCTCGGCGTCGCGCACGACAGCGACCTCTACGTCCGGGGCTCCGTGGGCACGATCAGCACGATGAACCTGACCGATTGCTCATTCCGCGTGGACGGGGACGCATCGACCGTGCAGGTCGGCGGTCCCGCGGGCACGGCGGCCGCGGACAACTTCAATCTCTACGTCGCCGGGCAGCTCGGCCACGTCACCTTCGGCCCGCACGTTCAGAACAGCGTCATCGCCGCCGGCAAGATCCGCAGCGCCGTCATCTCGGGTTCCATCGAGAACTGCGTCGTCGCGGGGTTCTCGGGAATCGAGGGCTT
>JAADGH010000108.1 GCA_013152475.1 Planctomycetota bacterium | reverse complement strand
TCTGGGACTTCGCCAAGATCGGCCTCCCCTTCACCATCGCCGCCACCATCGGCGGCTCCCTCTTCATCTGGTTCTTCTGGGGGGCATAGGCGGAGCCACGTTGGACGACCGCTCTTCACATGTAGGGTGGACCATCGGCCCATATCCTTGCATTCCTGGCCCAGGCGGGTGGCACGGGTTGCTTGCGACCCGTGTGTGAGGCGCAAGAATCCCCACGGCTTGACGAGTAAGCCGTGCCACCCCTCCCGGCGTCGCTGCATTTTGCTTGACACGCGTAGTTTCATGTTTGAGAATGTTGTTGTCTTGCCGTTTGTGTCCATATCTCCAGAGGGGGCACGATGTATCCTGAAGCGATTGCATTTCTGAATCTTATTTTCTTGGTGGAGATCGAAATAGGGAAACGGGTTAGGTCGAATTGGATGGCCGTCCTCGCAGTTGGCGTCATTGCCCTTTTGCTTCTCGCTGGCATCGCTGGGATTTTCTTACTGCCTATCTGCGCGGAACAGGGCGCGACGACTCAGACGCGGGCAATGTGGCTTCAAGCCTTGGTGATGGTCGTGCTTGTCATTATAACGCTCAGCTATGCCCGGGACACGCGCCGAATGGCCGAGGAGACGAAGAAGATGGCGGAAGCAGCCGAACAGTCCGCCAAGGTGACAGCACAGATGGCCGAAGCTACGAAGGATATGCTGACCGAAGCCAGAGAAGAAGTCAAAGTACTGAAACAACAGTTTGAGGAAGAGCGCTGGGCGAGGGTTGCCGGGATACTGGGTGGTGGGCCCACTTCAGTGTTCAATGAGATACAGGGCAATACCAAAGTGCGGCCTCAGGATGAAGAGCGCTTTCCAGAGGAGAGGGGGTTCTCCATTTCCATGTTTTGGCAGGACCAGGCGAAGCTACTTGGGCTGCCAAGTGATCTCTACCGAATGGTCGTCGCCACGTATAGAGATGCAGCGAAACACAACGAAGCCTGTCAAAAACTGAAGGAGGAACACGACTCCGAAAAAAGGAAGGCGGGACGCGAGACACTCGCCGAAGAAGAAGAGAGGATTCGTTCCTCTTTCCTGCGGCTTCTCGAAGTCTTATTGGCTAAAGGAGCGGACTAAGGACAGCTCGCGGACGATGGTCCACACAAAAAAAAGCCGGGGGCGTCGTTTGCGTGACGCTCCCGGCTTTGGCAATAGCCGAATAGGAGGAGAGGCTATTCCTTCTTCGGCTTGATCTTGGGTACGGCCGGCTTCGGGGGATCGGAGGTCTCCCCGAGGTTGATGTTTAGAACGATGCTTTGCGGAAGCTGCGTCTGCACCGTTGTCAGGCCAAGATCCTTCTGCTTCTTCTTTGACACCTTGAACTGCTTCAGAATCTCGTCGGGAATCTGGTAGATCTCGCCATCGCTGTCGGCGACGACCGTCGTCGGCTCCTCCTGGGTCGCCGCGTCGGCCGAGTAGGCGAAGACGTCCGCCGTGGCCGGGCGCGGCATGGCCACCGCTTCGGCGATGATGCCGCTCAGGTCCACATCCAGCACCAGTTCCTTCGCCTCCTGCGCCTTCTTGCGGATAGAGGTCGATACGGTCGATGCCAGATCGACCGCTGCCTGCAGGGCGCTCTTCTTCTGCTTCACCGGATCGAGCGATGCGATCTCCTGCGCCACGGCCTCCCGCATCCGGTCCCGCAGGGAGGCGGGCATTTCCGTCGGCTGCAGGGCGTTCCTGAGCATCTTCACCGTCTGGAAGAGGCCGGCCATCTCGCCGTCTTTGGGTTTGATGGCGGCGTCTTTGTTCGCCGCGAGTGCGTCGGTCAGCTTTGCCAGTTCCTCGTCGATTTGTTTGGTTCTTTTTCGGGCCATGGTTGTCGTCCTCTCGTTCTCTGGGTCCGTCCGCTGGGCTGCGGAGGTCGGCTCCTCTCGCCGTTCCTGTCCCCGTTCTTCACTTCATTAGTTGCCGTTGTGCAGCACGAGGGTCGCCGGAAATTTCATTGTTTTTTCAGCCGGCGCAGCTTTTTCCTCACGGCCGCCACGGCGCGTCGATAGCGCGACTTGACCGCGTCCAGAGATAGTTTCAAGTGCTCCGCGATCTCGGCGAAGGAGAGTTCGTCGGTGAACCGGAGATACAGCACCTCGCGGTAGTCCTCTTTGAGTTCCTCCAATGCCTCCAGGACGATGGCGTTCTCGTCGGCCTGGGCCACCACCTCGGTCGGATCGTCGCCGCCTTCGACGCGGGCGTCGACGGCGTTGGTCTCGTCGTCGCCGCCGCCATCGACCGAGGAGAAAGATGAGATTCGCGAGCGCACTTTTCGCTGCCTGTAATAGTACCGCAGTTTGTTGTTTATGATTGCATGAATCCAGGTGCGCAGCGACGAATCCTGGTTGAACGTGTGGATCGACCGCACGACGGCCAGCAGGATGTCCTGCGTAAGGTCCTCCACATCCGATGCCGGAGCGCGCTTGCGCACGATGTTGTAGACAAGTTGGACATACCGGTCCGCGAGCACGGAAATCAGCTCGTTGTTTCCATCCTGGATCGCATTGACCAACTGCGCATCGTCCAGAGTGGTCGGTGCTGACATCAGTTGGTCATCTTCCGGCGGGTTAGTTGCGGCGTCGTCCATTTTAGGTCGCGAAATATTCCATTTGGGTGAAATGACATAACCAGTTGCGGAATCGGACTTTCCGAGCACAGTGGGCTCAGCATATCACGAGTCTGCGAAAAAGTCAAATGAAACATGGCGCCGCACAGAGTGCGACATACAGAACACAGAAGACTGAAGAAGGTGTTGAGCGGGAGGGAGCATGGAGGCTTACAGGATAGTTTTCCTTGACTTCGGCGTGTGGATTGGATTATACAATAGGCAGGCGTGCGGCTGGGAGAATGCATCTGTGTGAGAACGGAAGGAAGTAGTATGTCTTCGCGCGATGTCAAATGGGAATGGCGGCCAAAGCGAAGCTCTGTCGGCGCCTTGGCGTGCTGGATTCTCCTCGCGGTGGGGCTGGCGTTTGTCGTCTACGGTCTATGCTTCTGCCGCGATGCGATTGAGCGCCCGGCGGAGGAGTTCCGCTACAGTTTTGTCCCTCTGTTTGTTCTCGTATCGATCGGCCTCGTCCTGATGCTCTCCGGCGCGATCGGTATCATGTGCATGGAGATCTCCGGCCATGCCCAGGCGATACGCCGTCTCGTCCAGCAGGCCGTCGGTATGATCTCCTCCGGCATCACAGACCATGCCCATGAGATGCAGACCACCATCAAAGAATTGCGCGCGGACATCGACCGGTTGATGCCGGATCGCAGAGAGCCCGATACAAGGACTGTCGAGGATCCCAAGATCGATGGGCCCGAGGTCGAGGATCAGGGCCAGACACCCGACGGTGGGGTGGACGACGCCGGGCTTGCCGACGAGGACGAGTCGGAGTAGCTTCCACTCCGTTGGCTTCTCCGTAAGAACATCGCTCTTTTCCCGACCTTTCGGATAGACCATACAGCACACCGGGCGAAGGGCCGTCATGCCGCAGCGATGGGAGGAGGTGCAACGGGCATGTTTGAGCGATTCGCGGATCGCGCCAGGAAGACCATGGCCCGGTCCAAAGAGCGGGCCTGGAAATTCCACCACGACTACATCGGCACGGAACACATGCTCCTCGCCTTCGTGAAGGAAGAGGGCGGGCTCGCCGGGCGGGCCATCCCACCGGATGCGCTCGACGAGGTCCGTGCCGAGCCCAAGGCGATCCGAGCCGACCTGGCTGAGATCAAGAATATCCTCCGGGAGAAATGAGAAGGACAATGGCCAGCTCCCTGAACATTGGCGTCATCGGCGCGGGAAGCGCGGTTTTCTCGCTTGGACTTGTCCGCGACCTCTGCCTAACCGACGGCCTGCACGGCAGCCGCGTGGTCCTCATGGACACGGACCAGGAACGCCTCGACCGGGTCCACCTCCTCGCCACGCGATACGTCGAGGAGCTCGACGTACCGTTCGAGTTCGAGAAGACCCTCGACCGAGACCAGGCCCTCGACGGCGCCGACGTGGTCATCAACACGGCCCTTGTCGGCGGCCATGACCATATGGAAGCCCAGCGCGACCTCGCCGAGAAGCACGGCTACTATCGCGGGTTCACGCTCTCCACCTTCCTCCAGCTCGGTCTCATGCTGGAGATCGTCCGCGACATGGAGCGCTTGTGCCCTGACGCGTGGCTCATCGAGTCGGCCAACCCCGTCTTCGAGGGGTGCACGCTCATGACGCGGCAGTCGGACATCAAGGTGCTCGGCCTCTGCCATGGTCACTACGGCTACCGCCGCATCGCGCGGGAACTCGGCCTCGATGTGGAGAAGGTGACCTTCGAGGCCCCCGGCTTCAACCACTGCATCTGGATGACGAAGTTCGAACACGAGGGCCGCGACGCCTACCCCCTGATCGACGAGTGGATCGAGACGAAGGCGGAGGAGTTCTGGCGGACGCACAAGCCCGGCTACGGCGACAACCAGATGTCCCGCGCGGCGATGCACCAGTATCGGCTCTTCGGCCTCATGCCCATCGGCGACACGCCCCGCATCGGCGGGTGGTGGTATCACGTGGACCTCGACACAAAGAAGCACTGGTACGGACACCTCGGCGGCTTCGACTCGGAGATCGGCTGGGCGCAGTACCTGAAAAACCTCGACGAGCGCGTGGCGAAGATCGAGTGTGCGGCCCACGACACGGACAGTCGCGTCACCGAAGCCTTCCCGCCGCAAAAGAGCGGCGAGCAGATCGTGCCGATCATCGACGGCCTTTTCAACGATAACGAGGGACACTTCCAGGTCAACATCCCCAACAACGGCGTGCTCGATGGGGTCCCCGACGATGTGGTTGTGGAGGTTCCGGGGGTCGTAAACAAAAGTGGTATCAAGGGTTACGTGACGCAGCAGCTCCCGCGCAACCTGATGCTCCAGGTGATGCAGCCGCGGCTGTGGCGGGCGGAGTGCACGCTCGATGCATTCCTCACCGGCGACCGGCGGCTGCTTCTTACGCTGCTCCTGGACGACCACCGCACCCGCTCTCTGGACCAAGCCAAGGGGTTTCTCGCCGCCGCCCTCTCCATGCCGGGGAACGAAAGGCTGCTCGAACTCTTTGCCCGGTAAGGCTTGGCGATGGGCCGGAAGGCGGTGCGGCCACCAAAATTATTCACAAAAAAGATATTCTCCGCCTTGTATTGCTCGGGATAGACGTCCACCATCCGTTTGTCCATATCTACGGCCGCGTCGGATTATTTCGGCTTTGACATTCTCTAATATTAGGTGGATAATTAGTTCCTGTTGCGGAAAGCCATCGAGAGTACGGGGCTTTGTAGGCGCAGGCTTTCGCCTGTGTTCTCCGGGTGTCCCACGACAAATCGCGCAGGCATAAAGCCCGCGACTACGTTTCCGCAGCAGGAACCAATGACTGTATAGGCGTTTTGCTTTGCAGCATGAAAGACGGGGTAAAGACGGACCGGGAGGAAAAAATGACGAAGCATAGCGTCGCCAGACGTGTGGTGGTCCTTGAGATCGCCGGGTTCAGTGGGGTGATTTTCTTTGTGTGGATGAACGAGATTCTCGATCTTCCGTATCACCTTTTCGGCGCTTTCCGGACCAAGATCAACATCCGGGAGAGCCTGTTCGAAACGGTGCTGATGTGCGCGCTGGCGGCAGTGGTTGTCTTGCTGACGATGCGCCTGATCAAACAGATCAAGTACCTGGAAGGCTTTCTTCCCGTCTGCGCGTTTTGTAAGAAGATTCGCGTGGGCGAGAAGTGGATTCCCCTTGAGGACTACCTGGACGCCCACACCGAGGCGAAGCTCTCCCACGGCTATTGCCCGGAGTGCGTGGAGAAGCACTACGGCACGCTCATGTCGGGGAAGAAGACGCCGGAGGGCAGCGGCGCCGGGTGAAAAACTCTTTTTCCGCGAGATTGCGATTTGACCATTCCCGTTTCATAGGATATACCTCACATAGATACCCCGGTCGGATGTGCCGGGGTTGTTGTGTACAGGGGGGCGCGGCGCGAAACATTAAAAAATACCGAACGAACTCACTACTATATGTGGCGTAATAGGCGGTAGGCTACCCCACATAGTACTCTTTTCGCGGAAAGCCTCGCCTGTATCTGGCCGGTCGAAATCAACAACTCCACGGGCCGGCCTCAATGCGCCGGACGGTGATCTCGTCGATCATGGCCGTGGCGTCCTGGGAGGCCAGGAAAACGGCCACGTCAGCGATCTCTTCGGGCCGCATGTATTTGGAGAGGTCCACGTCGTCCCGGCCCTGGCGGACCAGCTCGGTGTCCACGCCGCCGGGGCAGATGACATGGATGCGGATGCCATGCTTCTGCGTCTCCAGGGCCAGCACCTTGCTCAGGCCCTGGATGGCGTGCTTCGATGCACAGTAGGCCGACTGCTCGGGGTAGCCCTTTTTGCCCGCGCTGGAGGAGACGTTGATGATCCGTCCGTATTTGCGCTGGATCATGCCCGGCAGGACGGCGCGGCAGCAGAGGAAGACGCCCTTCGCGTTGATATCCATCATCCGGTCCCACTCCTCGGCAGTGGTCTCAAGGAACGGTTTGAAGAGGGCGACGCCTGCGTTGTTGATGAGGATGTCGATGGGGCCGAGTTGGTCCTCGACCGTCTGCACCATGTTGCTCGCGCTCGACTCATCGGTCACATCGAGCGGGACGGCGATGGCCTCGACGCCGAGTTTGCGCGCCTCGGCGGCGACCTCCTCGATCTCGGTCATGGTCCGGGCGCAGACGGCAAGCGTTGCGCCTTGTTCTGCAAAAGCGACAACGATCGCGCGGCCGATCCCGCGGCCGCCTCCGGTTACAACGACGACTTTGTCTTTGAGTGTCATGGCGTTCCGTTCCGGTGGGGAAAAGGGGCGGGGCGCTCTTTTCCGGTTACTCTTCTTTCTGGATGTTGTATTTCTTGATCTTGGCGTCGAGCGTCGGGCGGGAGATACCGAGCGTCTTGGCCGCCTGGCTCTTGTTCCAGCCGGTTTCCTCCAGGACGGTGAGTATCTGGATGTGCTCGGCGGCTTGCAGAGACCCCTCCGGCTCGGCGGCGCCCTTCGCCAGGGCCGAGGCCTGGCGGATATGCATGGGTAGATGCTGGGCGGTGATGGTGTCGCTGTCGCTCAGGATGATGGCGCCCTTGATGACGTTACGCAGCTCCCGGATATTGCCCGGCCAGTCGTACTGCAGCATCAGTTGCCGCGCCCGCTCGTCCAGTTCCTTTACCTTCTTACCGAACTGTTCGGAAAACTCCTGGATGAAGTGTTCGGCCAGGAGAGGGATATCCTCCCCGCGCTGGCGCAGCGGCGGCAGCGAGATGGGCAACTCGTTCAGCCGGTAGAACAGGTCCTGCCGGAACTTGCCGTTCTTGATCATCTCGGCCAGATCTTTATTCGTGGCCGCGACGATTCGGACGTCCACCTCGATCGGCTCCATGCCTCCGACGCGCTCGAACTTCCGCTCCTCAATGGCGCGGAGGACCTTCGCCTGGGCGGCGTCGCTCATGTCGCCGACTTCATCGAGGAAGAGTGTCCCGCCGGAGGCAAGCTCGAACTTCCCCTTGCGCAACTTGGCGGCGTCAGTGAACGCGCCTTTCTCGTGACCGAAGAGCTCCGACTCGAGGAGAGTGTCGGGCATGGCGGTGCAGTTGACGGCGACGAAAGGCCCCTTCGCTCGCGGGCTGAGCTCATGCAGGGCCCGGGCGATCAGTTCCTTCCCTGTGCCGCTCTCACCGGTGATGAGGACCGTTACATCGAAGGGCGACGTCTTGCGAACGAGGTCCAGGGCCTCCTGGATCGACGGGTGCTGCCCGATGATGGTTCTGCGCACTTCCAGCGCGGAGCGCAGTTCGGTCACCTCATCGCGCAGGGCGGCATAGGCCTTCGCATTCAGGATGGCGATGGAGAGGAGACGGCTGAGGGCGGTAAGGTATTCGATGCTCTGTTCGTCGAAGGGCTGGTTGCCGATGGGGTTCATGACCTCGACGGCCCCGATGACCTTCTCCCCGTCGAAAATCGGGACGGCGACGACGGATTTGCAGGGGAAGTTGAGCGACTCGGCGACGTCGCGCCGGTGTCGCGGGTCGTCCGATGCGTCCTTGACAAGCAGAGGCTGACCGTTCTGTGCGACCCACCCCACGATGCCTTCGCCCGGTCCGAGGGACAGGGTCGTAATCTCCTCCGCCTTATCGCCCACGGCGGCCTTGAAGTGCAGGTTGCTCGTGGAGCGATCCAGCATGAGCAGAGACGCGGCCTCGGCGTTCATGGCATCGGCCACGGCCTGCATGATGCGCGGCATGGACTCTTCAAGGTTGAGGCTGCCACTGATCTCGGCCAAGACGTCGATCAATGCCTGTAGTTCGGCGGAAGCCCGAGAGGATGTAGGTTGTTTGTCTTTGACCATGTTGCCCTCCCCAAGTCACGAGCAAAGCATGGGGAGCATTATGACCGCCGGGGGGGACGGTGTCAAACGAAAAGTTGGGTTCCATGTAAAGATTCCTTTCGGCAACGGGAGTGGGGCCATCCCACCTCCACGGCTTTTCTTGTCCCAAAATCATAAAGATGCTTTGCAGCCGAGCAATATCATTTTACAGCGAAGGCACTCATCGGTGCGGGCGGGATTCTTTTGCGCGTCGTAACCCACCGTGAGTCAAGGGGCTGTACTCGTAGACGAATTATCGTGGTTTGCCGGCATGATTCTTGCATATCTCTGCTCTGGTTATCGGGGCGGTGAGAGGCTCAGCCCGAACGGGCCGCCGGGCGCATTATACGGTCCCGGAGAATGGCGGCAGTTATCACGCGGAAGCGTTGCTTCATACTCCGCCGCATTCTCCGGGCCAATTTATCTGGGCGCTATCGCTGTCGCGAGGCCCACTCCTGGCGCTTGGCCTGTTGCTCGTCGGCTTGGCGATCCATCTGTTCGACCATCGCGCGATCGACCTTTTCCCACCACCGCTCCCACTTATCGGCGTCGATGCCGTAGTGCGGTCTGGCGCCATAGTAGTATTCGGCAATCCGCCTGAGACATCGGGCGCAAGCCGCCTTGCGCTCTTCGCTGCCCGAGCGCAGGCCCTGTATGAGAATGGGGACGGAGAAGCCGTGGTAGCTGAAAAGCCCCTGTTCGGCCTTCTTCCGGACCTCCGGGTTCTGGTCCGTGAGTTGTTCCCGATAATCCGTCAGGTGGCGCTCCAGCCGGGTGGGAAAGAAGCCCAGATGAAACGCGCGATCCACGCCATAGATCCCCAACGCAATGACCCAGATGGATAGTACCACAACGCCGCCGACGAACTTCCAAGACAGAGACTGCGTGTCCTTGGCGGACCGGCCGGTCTTGTCGTTCGATTGTGGGGCCGGCGTTGGGACCTCGGTTGCATCTTTCTTTTCCACTCTTCCTCCTCTTCCGGCATAGCATAGCAACCCAGAGAGCGGAAAATCAACCCTCGTTTGCCTCATGCCGGGCGAGCCACACGGTTGCGCGCATCAACTGCATGCTCACATATTGCGAGGACCACTACGGCGTGAACTATTACGACACGGAACTCATTTGAGCGTGGCCCCCTCCCATCGTACCATGCGGATTGGCGCCACGCCCAAGCGAGGCTTGAGCGTGTCTTTTTGCAAGGCATGGTCCGGTCCGTCCCCCGGAAACTACACGACCAACGGATCGAACTCGTCGTAACGATAGCCGAAGCCGGGGCCGCGAAGGGTTGTTGTGTCGAGCATGCCGTTGCGTGCGCGGAAGATGCCGGGATGGATCTGCTCGGCGCGGCGTGAGGCCGCGGGGCAGAACTGCCGCGCGTTGGCCTCCACCCCCTTGATCGTGTTGATCCGCGCGGCGAAGCCGACCGACTGGATCAGCCCCAGGCCGGTCAGCGTCAAATCCTGCACGGAATAGGGGATGCCCGCCTCCGTCGCTTTGGCCAGCATGAGCAGAGAGTTTGACTGTCCCTTGCACGTTTTCAGGGCGACGCCCGTGTAGCCCTGGCGGATCGCCTCGTCCATGGCATCCAGCCCGGACAGGGCCTCGTCGGCGAGGATGGGTTTCATCTCGGCGGCGCGATGGACCGGCAGAGGGTGGTCGAAGAGGTAGCGCGTCGTCGGCTGCTCTACGTAGAGGATCGCATCATACGCCGACGGCGAGCGCTCTTTGACTTTTGTCAAATACTCGATTACATAGTCCACGTCCTCGCACATCTCATTCGCGTCGGACGTGAGGTAGAGCTCCTTCTGCCCGGTTTTTGACAGCATCTCCCGCGCCACGCGTTCGACGGACAACGTGCGATCGACGTCCCATGCCATGTCATTTCCGCGCAGCTTGATCTTCAGGCAGAACACCCCGTCGCGCTCGATCCACGCGGCCAGGTCGGTGGGGTATTCGTCGTCGGGATCGTCCGGACCAATGTCCGCGGGCGTGAGGGGATCATACCCGCCGACGAGATGGAAGACCGGAAGCGCGGGGTCGTACTCTGGCTTGATATAGTCGGCCGGATACGCGCCCGCAAAGTCAGCGCCGAGGTAGCGGCTCAGGTCCCAGCCCATGTGCTCCGGCCCCAGGCCGTCATAAGCGCCGATGCCGTTGGCCGTGCCGAAGGCGTCGTGGAGCGCCGCGTCGAAGGGGGCGCCGACGACAAGGGCGCACATCTTGGGCATCTCCTCCTCCAGACCGTATTGCTCCGTCATCTCCTTTGCCAGTTCGAGCAGCCGTTCTTCGGTGTCCAGGGCGTGTTCCATGGGATGGCCGGTCTCTTCGCGTTTGCGAAGCTCGCCGCCATAGCGGACGGCCAGGCCTCTCATGCAGTCGGTTACGATCACCGAGGGCACGACTTGGGACGGCCAGCTCCACGCCGACCCCAGGACCATCGACGCATGGCCCCGTCCCCGCCTTCCATTCCGGGTCTCGACGAGCGCCGAAACGCTGAGGTCGGCCCCAGCGCGCGGCCCGGGGCCCTTCACCGACCCGCCGAACTTCAGCTTGGCCCGGCCGGTTTTATAGGTGAACGTCACATCAAGATCGAGGATACGGATATCACTTTGCACGTTGTCTGACTCCACATTACACGGTTACGGTTCGCTTCGGCGGCCGGCGGCCGCCGATCTATTCTGCGGGACCCGCTTCCGGATTGCAAGGGCTTCTTCGCGCCGCTGGGGCCATGAGCGATAGGCCCGTGGGACGAGGGGCGAGAGCGATGGATGAGCCTGCACGAGGCTCAGAGGGTCAGCCTCACTGGCAGCCGCATACGAGGAACATACCCACGATGCCCGTTACGGCGAGAGCGAGACGGATGAGTCTGTATTTCATCTATTCGTTACCTCCTTCTCTTCAGTATATCATATCTCGGACAAATGGTCCAGAGAAAGAGCGTTTTCCGCGTAGAACAATTGTGCTCCGCCCAGCGCAAAATGCAAATTGCAAAAGCCTCTGTGCCCGTGTATAATCAATGCAACGGGTATGTGCGGCGGGGCGCAGGAGCTGACGCTCGAAGAGGCCTGCGCGTGTCTCCCGCCGGCGCGGCGTTCATGGTGGAGCGCCCGGCATCGATGAAAGTCCCCTTGAGATTCTAAGCGATGGAAGGTATTCGACTCGACAAAGCAGACCTTCTGCGGAAATTCAAGCTGAGCAATCGCCTCGCCATCCGCATCGGCGCGCTGCTGGCGAAGAAGACGGATCTGACCGCAGCGATGCTGGAGATGGCGACGCCGGGATCGGACCTGGAGAAGTTGCTTTGCAGCCGCGAGGTCCTTGCCAACGCGGACGGCCTGACAACCGATCTGCTCAATGACCTCGTCCAGGAAACGGGGGGGGCGATCGATCTCCCCCTGACCGTGGTCCAAGGCGATGACGGCTGGCGGACCATTGCCCTGGAAGAGGAGCTCCTCGCCGAGGAGGGCTGGCGGGCTGCCGACGAGGAAGAACAGGCCAAGGCCCTGACGCTCCCCGTGCTGCAATCGACGGTCCTTTCCCGCCGCGAACCCGCTGGCGAGGCGCTAAGCCCGGAAGAGGTGCGCGACCTGAAACTCAAGGCCCTCACCAGCTCCGACGAGGGCGAGCGGGCGGCCTCGGTCCGCCGCCTACTTCACGCCCGAATCCCCGATCAGGAAAAGGCGGCGGTTTTCTTTGAGTTGCTTGTGGACCCGGCCTCTCGCGGGCGCACCGAGGCCCTGACCGGTTTCCAGGGAATGGGCTTCAACGCCGACGCCAGCGCCGCGCTCCGGGACGTGCTTCAGGGGAAGCCCGCCGATGCCCGGTTCGCGCTCGATCGCCTGGCCGGACTGACAGATATCCTCGATGAGGCCCATGCGGTCATCGTGGCCGGTGTGTTGCTGGAGGCGCTCAGAACAACAGACATACCGGACCTTCAGGAAAACATCCTCTATACGCTCCGGAACACGGCCGGGGTCCTTGCCGGCAACGATAACTACCTGCATACCTTCATGCGCGAGTCGCTGAAGGCCATCCAGACCCATGGCCATCGAATCTCTGCCCCCGCTCGGCTGGTCCTTCATGGCATCGCCCAGGCGAACCTGGACGCGGTGATGCCGTTACTGTGGGAGGAGTTGAGCAAAGTGCAGGGCACGCGGGCGAAAAACTTCCTCCTCACGGTCATTGCCCATCTCGAAACCGACGAGGAGAAGCGGCAGGAAATCGCCAAGGTCATGGCCAAACAGGCCGTCGCCCCAGGAGAAACGGAATCAGGCCGCCTGTTGCTCGGACACAACCTGACCAACCTGGGCGAAGCGGCCGTACGGCCCTTCCTGGAGATTCTCAACACCGGGCCGCCGGATTACCGCGCCTTCGCCGTGCCGTTCCTCGATACCCTGGTGATGGAGAAGGGCATCTCGAAGTCGCCGAAGAACGAGATCGCTTCCGCTTTTCTCCAGGCATTGAAGATCCAGGAGCGGCGGGTCCGTCTGGCGATCCTGGAGACGCGGATTTGCGCCGATGAGGACATCGCCGAGAAGCTCCGCCGGGAACTGGCAGCCGAATTTATCGAAAACCTGAGGCGCTTTCCCTTCCCGGACATCAACGAGCAGATTCGAAACGCCATCGAGGTAACCGGCGCCCCAGCGGTCGATCCGCTCTTCGACTACGTGCGGAAGCATGTCTATGATGAGCTCACGGATGTCGTCGTGCGAATCCTGGGCCGGGTCGTGGCGCGGTGCGCCGAGAAGCGGACCCTCTCCGAGGAGAAGGGCAGGCCCATGGTCGATTTCTGCATCGGTCGGCTCAAGGATGAGCGGGTGACGTTCGGCGGCTATGCCTGCGCCACGGGCGTGATGTGCGCCTCGCCGCTCGGCAGCGCGGAAATCTGCGAGCGGCTCGTCACGGACATGTTCGTCCGGGCGTGGAAGGTCCCCTACCCGGAAGACATACTGACGGCCCTGGGCCACATGGCCGCGAGCGACCACGTGCCCGTCGAGCGAAAGATCATCGTGGCTCATATCTTCCTCAAGGTTGTCACATCCAAAAAACCGGAACTCATCGCCACAGAGAGGGAGACAGAGGATGGGATCATCTACGAGTTCGGCGAGGCGTCTGACTACGAGACGGTGGTCGTACCCGCCGCCATCGAGGGGCTCATGCGAATCTGCCTGTGCGAGGGCGCGTCCGACGTGCTGCGCCGGCAGATCACCATCCAGCTCATGAAGGTCTGGCGCGAGGCGTCGGGCTGGGTGGTCATCTGGAGCCCCATGGCCGTGGAGACGCTCGCGCGGTCCCTCGGCCAGATCGCATCGAGCGACAAGCTGCCCATCGAGACCAAGCTGGACATCGGCAAGATCATCAAGGACCAGATTCCGGAGCGCTTGTCCGTTGTCCGCGCCATGGGCGAGATCTGCTCTCAGGAGACGGAGTCGGAGGCGCTGGACGAGCTCGCCCTCGATGGGGCATCGGATATCCTGGAGCACTGGATCGTTCCGGAGTCCGAGAGCGACGAGTGGGCGATTGCCATCACCTCGGTCGCGAAGATCGCGGCGCGCAACGCGCTCAACCGGCGACTGAAGCGCGCCCGGGAGCTGCGCGCCCGCCTGATCGAGATTCTCTTCGACGGCCTGCGAGATCACCGCGATGGCGCGAGGGAATCGCTCGAGATGCTTGTCAAGTGCAGCGGTCTCGCCAAGAAGCAGCGAAAGGAAATCGAAGACCGCCTCAGTGCGACGCTGGGTCTGGTCAAGGTGTGAGGCGCCCTTCCCCGGCCGGCTTTCCTCTCGCCGCAGGGTCCAGAATGCGAAGAAAATTCTCACGCAGAGGCGCAAAGAGGGCTGAAGCCAGAGAAAGGAAAATGGCAAGAAGAATCTCGCAAAGGACACAGAGGGGGAAACGTGACGACGAAGCGACACTGTCTTCAACGGTTCTCCTCCTTTCCGAAAAATGACCTCTCTTGCTACTTGGTCATTATACCGGCAGGAGGAGACCGTCCTTTATGGTATCAATCTCATCAAATGATGCTGGATGGATGAGATTGCGTCGTCGCATCTTCCGCTATCGCGAAAGATACTCCCCGCAATGACACAGGGCGAGTCATGGGGAAACTCCTCACGAGATACCCATTGGCGGAAGAATGGCGAAGGCCCGAGATACGCTCAAACCAGTTTGAGCGTGGCACACGCGTCTCTGTGGTGAAGAAGCCGGCTCAGTAGCCCGCCACCAGCCTCCGCGCGGCCGCTTCGATGGTTTGGAATAGGCCGTCTTCGGCGCCGCTGTAGCGCTCGGAGACGATGCGCTCGTTTTCGTGGGAGGCGACATCAACCATGCGCAGATTAACCGCGTAGGTCCGGCCCAACAAGCCGATGCTGCCGGTGACCATCTTCTCCACGCCGAGGGCGGTCCCCATTTTCGCGATCTGGTCGCTTGTCGTGTTCGCGAAGGTTTCCGTGCGCTCGAAGGCCTTCTCGCGGAGCACCTTGTCCACATCCTTCCGGTTCATCACGCGGAAACGCCCCGAGTTGTAGAGCGACGTTCGCAGGGCCTCGGAGAGCACCTGCGCCGTCACGGGGGTCACACCCTGCGCATCGAGGTCCAGCACAGCGATCTTGATCTTTTTCCCGAGCGGTTGCGTTCGCGTCACGGTCGAGGTGTGCGTCAGGCGCTGCGTGCCGTCGGGGTCCACCGTGCCGATCAGGCGGTTCACGATGATCATCTTCTCGGTCACATTGCCCTTTGCATCGATGGCCGCGATTTGCACGCGGTTCTCGCCCTGCACCAGAAGGGCCTCGCCGATGAAGCGATAGAGCTTGTGCTCTTTTCCGTACTTCTCAATGTCCTGCGGCGTAGGCTCCGCCAGGCGCGCGTCGAGGCCGTTGATGGACACCCGCGTGATCCCCTCCGGATCGCTCACCAGGCCGGTCACCATGATCTTTGGCCCGCTCGTGTCCAACTGCAATTTGTCGGGGTTGAGTAGTCGAATGTCCGAGCCCGTGGATTTCCGTGCGATGACGACCGCCGCCCCAATGCCCTCCAGCCCGTAGAGGCGCACGCCCTTGTCGCTCGTGCCCACAGCCAGGAACTCCCCACCGGGGCTGAATGCCAGCGACCACGGATCGGCGTCCACGGCCAGCCGTTGCACCCTCATGCCCGCGTCCGCGTCCCACACGATTACCGAGTGATCCCGTGAACCCGATGCAAGATAACGTCCGTCAGCCGAGTAGGCGACACTGATGACGTCGTTCTCGTGTCCGGCCAAGACCTTGGGCCCCAGGAAACCGGGCAGGATCCACTGCCTCACCGATTCGTCCTCGTTCCCGCAGGCGATGTACTTCCCGTCGGGACTGATGGCGACGCAGAGCGTCTCGTCCTCGCCCCCATCGAGTGTTCGCATGACCCCACCGCCGGCAAGATTCAGGATGGCGACGGTGCTGTCGTCGCTCCCCGCTGCCGCGATCGTGCCATCGGGGCTCATGGCCACGCCCTGAATCCAGCGCGTGGCGCGATGGATCTGGCCCTTCATGGCAAGGGTGTCCGCCTCCCAGAGCGTGACGGCGGATTCTGTCCCGGCCGACACGAGAAACTTGCCGCCGGGGACATAGGCGATGCCGCGGATTTCCTGGATGTCCTGCGCCTGCCGCACCTGCGCGCCGGAGGCGACCTCCCAGACGCGGAGGGTCTTGTCGCTGCTGCCGGAGATCAGATGCTGGCTGTCGAGAGTAAAGACCAAGCCGTTGATGCGGTTGGTGTGGCCGTACATCGTGAGGACCTGCCGGCCGAGGGGCATTTCGAAGATCGTGATCGAGTGTTTCCAATCGCCCTCCCCGGCGACGGCCATGTATTTGCCGTCGGGGCTGAAGGCGATGGCGTGGTTCTCTTTCTTTGCCTGCAGGATGCGAACCGGCTGGGCGGAGATGCGGAGCCCCTGCGCGGTTGTCGTCCTCGCGATGGGCCAGACTATGCACAGTACAACGAGAAACGCCAGGAATCGGTTTCTGCCGTGCTTCATCGTTGTTTCCTTGCTCCCAATCCGTGTGCCACGAGGCACATGTGCTCCCATTCCATAGTCCATTAGTCATTCTACCCCGCGTTTCGGGTCGGGTCAATTCAAAATAGTGGAGGAGTTTCCCCATCGCCTCCGCTGTGTCATCGCGAGGAGCATCTTTCGCTTACGCGGGCATCGCTCCTTGCAAGGACAGAACGCGGGATCGGTCATGGGATAACTCCTTGCCTGTTTTTGGCTTGACCGGAAGAGGCGTTCGTGGGTTAATTGGCGCTGCAGGCACGGAAACCGCATCGTCATTCTGCTGGAGGATACCATGAATTTTGTCTACATCGTGCTCGATACGCAGCGCGGCGACCACCTGGGGTGCTATGACTACTGGCGGGACGTGAGTCCGAACATCGACCGCCTGGCCGCAGAAGGCGTGCGGTTCAAGAATTTCTACGCCTCGGCCATCGCCACCGGCCCGGCCTTCACGTCGCTCGTGACGGGCCTCTTCCCCATCAACCACAAGTTCTACCTCACGCCGTGGAACGTGGCGAACGCGATCAACTTCGATGACGACATCCCCGTCGTGGCTGAGATGTTCTGGGACACGAAGAAGTACACGACCGTCGCCTTCGACAACCTCATCAACTTTCGCTCGCACATGAAGCAGTTCGTTCGCGGATACGAATATCACATCAACGTCACCCGCACCTCGAAGTGGGAACACCACCTCATCCTGGCCGACCATGTGAACGAACGCATGCTGCCCTGGATCCGCCAGCACGCCGACGAGCAGTTCTTCATGTTCGTCCACTACTGGGACCCCCACCTGCCCTACAATCACCCGGACGAGTTCCGCGGCCTGTTCAAGCACGAGATCGGCAACGTGGACGACCTCAAGGTCGTCGAGACGCCCGGCGGCTACGAGTTCGTCCCCGGCTGGGGCATGCTCGACCTAGTCTACGAGGGCGACGAGAACCGCTCCATCGACCTCTACGACGAGGAGGTGCGATACGTGGACAATGCCATTGGGCAGTTGATCGAGGTCCTGGACGAGAAGGGCATCCTGGACGACACGTGCATCATCGTCACCTCCGATCACGGCGAGAGCCTCGGCCAGCACGAAATCTGGGGCCATGCCGTCCTTGACGAGGCGACGATCTACCTGCCACTCGTCATGCGCTACCCGAAGGCCCTGCCGCAGGGCAAAGTGGTCGAGGGGTATGCCCAGCAAACCGACATCGTCCCCACGATGCTCGACATGGCGGGGATTTCCAGCGACCTGCCGCCGATGGATGGCCGCAGTCTGCTCCCCATGATCGAGGGCAAGGATCATGGTCCGGAGTTTGTCATCGCCGAGACCGGATACCATCGGTCGATCAACATGGGCGACTGGAAGCTGATCCGCGGCCGCGGCGGTGAGCTGGAGCTCTACAATCTCCACGACGACCCCGCCGAGATCGACGATTTGTCCCAGGACAACGAGGCCAAGGCGAAGGAGCTGGAGAAGCGCCTCCTCGACTGGGTGGAGGAGAAGCTCAACGGCCGCGAAGACCCCATGCCTGACAGCGACGTGCCATGGACGTGCTATGTCGGCAACGATCTGAAGCCTGATTCGCGCCTGAAGCGGTCCTGACCAGCCGTATCGCAACCCATTGATTGTGCACATGTTAGGCGACTATTCACCTGTGCACAAAAAAAATATTTTACGTCCAGTCCTCGCCGGGTGTATGCCTTTACTGGCGGATGGGTTATACAAAATGATCGGAATTCATGTCCGATGTGCGGATTTGACAGACGGCAAATGTGGGATATACTTAGGTAATACAGCAGAGAGCCAGTCGGGGTCGGCGGCGCCTCAGAGGGGGGCATCTACCGGGGTACAAGCACATGGGACCAAAATTCAGGCGCGGGGTCTACATGCCGAATGGGGGGGACACGCCGCTTCATGTCCTCAGTTACATGCAGAACAAGATCTGGGTCTGCCACTGTCTGGAGTTCGACCTGCGAGGGAGGAGCTACGCCAGCCAGGAAGCCGCTTTCCTGAACATGAAACAGGTGATTGAGGAGTTCTTTGTGAGGACCCGGGGGCTCGCGCGAAGGAAAAAGGGCGCGTCCTCGGATCTCTGGGAGGCGTGGAACAAAGCCGCAGACGACCTGCCGACAGAATGTGACCATCCCGGACCGAGCGTGGCGAGCAATTAGCCTGCCTACCTCCGATCCGAGATTCCCGAACAGGAAAAAGGGCCTCCGTCACACCATCCCACGCGACTTCATGTACTCTGCGCTCAACCGGGCGCTTTCGATGCCGGGGATGCTTTCGCGCTTCTGCTCGACGATATACCACTCGACGCCCGACTCCTCGGCCGCAGCGAAGACGGCGTCCCAGTCGATGACGCCGTTGCCGATGTGGGTTTGATCGTCTGGATCAGAGTCTTTCGCCTTGTCCTTGATGTGGAGGAGCGGGACGCGCGCTGCGAATTTACGGATGTACTCGACGGGGTCCTTGCCCACGTCCTGGATGAAGTAGGTATCGAGCTGGGCGTTGAGCACGTCAGGCGGTATCTGCGAGAAGACGTAGTGGTGCGCCTCCACGCCGTCCACGGTTTTTTCGAGTTCAAAGGCGTGGTTGTGCATGGACACGCGGAAGCCGGCGACCTTGGCCTTGCGCGCCATTTCGTCGAGCTGCGCCACGGCCTCCTTCCAGCCGTCGTCGCTCTTGCGCATGTCGGCGGGCACGGCACCGACGACCAAGTCGCTGTGGCCGAGCTCCTTGTGGGTTGCGATGGTGTTGTCGAAGTCATCGCGCAGGTCGGCGAAGCCGACATGGGAGCTGATCAGCGTCAGTTTTTTCGATTCGATCATGCTCCGGATCTCAGCGGGGGGCGGGCCGTCCTTCAGGGGCACAAGCTCTACGCCCTTGTATCCCATTTCGGCCACCTTGGCGAGGGTTCCGGCCATGTCTGCCATGAGTTCCTGACGGACGGTGTGGAGTTGCAGTCCTACGGGGATTTGTGTCATGGGTCTCTCCTCTGGCAGTGGGCACTAACGGTGCGACTGCGTACACGGGCCGGTGCGCATCCACCGGCGCGAACTCCTGTCCACGGGACATTATGCGATTGCGACGAAAAGTCAAGCAAAAAACGGTGGCTCATCGAGACGCCGGAATCCAAATGCGCCCTGTTCGGGCCCTATGGTTTCGAGAGGGTCACCAACTCGACCGAATCCACATAGGCCACACCCGCGCCGCACATGCCGATGATCGCCTGGACCTCATCACAGGGCTTGTTGTCCAAGATAAGATGCGCGGTGAGCTGCTTCCAGCCATCGGTGGCTCTCGTCTGCCTGACTTCGCATTCCGTCCACGTAGCAACCATCTTCCCCTTGTAGAAGCGGGCAAGGCCGATGAGCAGGCCGCGATTGGTGTGCTGAAGGTCTCTCGGGATGTTGACCCACGCGCTCAGTCGCACCACTTGACCGGGCTGGACAGGGATGTTCTTCGACTTGGCATATGCACGCACAAAGTCCGTTCCGCCGGAGGGATCGAGAGCCAACTGCAATGACCAGCGACCGTCGCGTGCCTTCGCTTCCTTGCGCGCCACCCCGCGGGAAATCATCGGCCAATCCTCCATCCCGCTCTCGAAGGAGCCATCCTTCAAATGATTGCCGGATGATTGGGTGTATGCGGCCAGGAGGGTCTCAAGGACCTTGCGATTGGCCTCGAGTTTCGGCTCCTCCATGATCTGCAGCTTCTCCAGGACCGTCTTCGCGCCGGCGATCCGATTGAACGTCTCTTCGTCGATGTGCCCCTGGGCTCGCAGATCATCGAGGACAGCGGTTGAAAGCTGCTCGACGTCCTCCCAGGTCAGATCGCCCTTGACCCACTTGTAGAGCTTGTCGTAAAAGATGCGCGTCTTGGGGTCGGCAGCAAGTTTGGGAAGATCGCCGCCGTGGAAGTACGTCATCGCCGGGAACTCGTCCCACCTGAGGCGCAGTGCTGCCTCTAAGTTGGCCAGGTGCACCTGCTGCCAGGACCAGATGCGCGGGTTGAGGTGTGTTGTACGAGCCATTGGGGTCATCTCGACACCATGCAGGCCATACTCTCGGACGACTTTCGTCTTGTCGTCGAAGATCGTCAGCGGTCGGCCCGGCTTCTGGGGGTTCTGGTAGTTGATCTGCTGCGTCACGCAGTCCAGGCCCAGCTCCCGCCAGTCGCGCCGCGCGCAGCCGAAGCACGGTATCCAGTGCATCAGGTAGCCCTTCTCGTGCACATGGGACGCCGTCTTCTTGAAGACCTCGACATCAGCATTGCCAATGCCCTCGTTTCCCCAATAAAAGGCCACGAGCTTTACGCGCTTGAGAGAGCCTTGCTTCTCGCGCTCCTGCCATTGACGGACGGCCTCATCAATGTACCACTTCATGGCCTCGACCCGGTCGGGGTTTTTCGACAGGTCGAGGGTTCGCCCGTTCACCAGACCGAAGCTCTTCTGCCGGGTATCGGGGTACGGCATGGCGAGAATGACCTTCCCCTTCGCGTCCGGTCTGTTCAGCGCATCGCCAACGTCTTCGAAGGCTCCGCTGATCTTCTCCGCCACGGTGAGAAAGTTCCGTATGGCGTCTTCCCAGTCCGACTTGATCGCAGGCTTTCGATTCTTGAGCGGCAGCAGATGCCGGCCGCCCTTGCACCCGAAGCCGATGAGCTGAAAGCCGTCGAAGAAGAGATCCTGCGGCTTCCCCTTCGCGTCGCAATACGCCGCCAGCCATTTCAGGTTTTCCCGGGTCCAGAAGTCCAGATGCGCGCCACTCGGGCTGACATAGACCAGCATGATGTGCCTGCACCACAGAGGGGAGTTCGTAGCGGCGCGGGAATCCGGGTCCTGTGAAAGAGCAGGCCCGGCAGAGAAAACCAAGACAAATAGAAGCAAGATGTTGAACGGCCTGACCATTCCCTCTTTTCTCCTTCCGTCTTCTACTTGCGGTAGGTGTCGGCCACCTTCCGCAGGGCGGCGGCGGTATCCGCCATGTTCCCCGTGGGCAGGTGACGGGAGGCGAGCTCGACCCCATCAGCGCCCAGTTGCTTGCAGGCGGCGAGGAAGTCCTCGATGGGCATGCCCTCGCGAAGCGCGTTCTCCATGCAGATACCCATGATCGAGACTTTCAACGCCTTCCTCACTTTTTCAGCGACCACGCCCACAGACAGGAAACATGCGCAACGGATCATGGCGCGTTCTCCGTGCGGGCAATGTACACCAAGAAATAAGTAAATTCAAGGAGGGCGTTCGGTGGGCAGCGGTTCCGCAGTTTGTAGTATCCGGATAGGGTTTTGTGGGGTACGGGTATATTGCCCCCCTATCTGCAACCAGCGGCCTCACTTACAACTCAAAAACGTCTCTGTTGCGGAACCGCTGGCCGATCAATCCGTCCCCCACGGCCGAATCAGGTCCCGGAAGCCCCGTATCTCTTCCGCACGCTCATGCTCGGCCACGCCGCACGCACCAGCCGCCTGGGCGGTCAGGTTGTGGGCCAGAATCGCGGGGAAGACAACCCCCAGCAGGATGGCCCCGACGCCGGAGATCAGCAGAAGACCGAGGAAAAAGATTAAGTAGAAACACACCACGACCGTTGCACCAATGTGGCGGACGAGCAGCCAGAGCCCCAGCTTGTACACATCGCGCACTCGCAGACCCGTGCGGCACATCAGCGGCCCCACGTACAACTGACCGAGCAGAAAGACCACCGCAAACCAGAAACACGTCCCCGCCGCCAGCATACCGAGGAATGCGAGGTCCTTTCGGATCGAAAGATAGAACCAGATGTTGACGGTGCAGATCAGGCACACCACCAGATTGAGGCCGGCGACCAGGGTGTATCGCCACCGCAGCGGCGCCATACCTCTGAAGAAGTCCCGAACGCCTGACTCCTGCTCCGTCACGATGAGATGTGTCACGTGGAACAGCCCCGACAAGGCAAGTGGGATCGTCACGATAGGCAGGAGAAACAGGATCGCCAGCAGATTGACGACGATCAGCGTCCCCACGTGATCGTAGATGTCCCAGAACGTATGCTTGAGTGTGCGTCGGATGATGTCACCCACGAGCTCATCCCTTCACGGCGCCCAAGCGAATGCCCTCGACGAATTGCTTCTGCATGATGATATACACGAGGATCACCGGCAGCAGGGCCATCACCGCCGCGGCCATGAGGAGCGTCCATTCGGTGTCATAGAGCCCCTGGAACGACGTCAGCGCCACGGGCAAGGTGAAGAGGTCCTTCGTGTGCGTCACCACCATGGGCCACATGAGCGCCCGCCAGTTGCCCATGAACGTCAGGATCGCCAGCGTCGCCAGCGCGGGGCGGGAGAGGGGCAGCGTGATGCGCCAGTAGATTCCGAACAGGCTGCACCCGTCGATCTTCGCCGCGTCTTCCAACTCCTCCGGCAGGCCCATGAAAAACTGCCGGAGCAGGAACGTGCCGTAGGCGCTGAAGAAGCCGGGCACAATCAGGGCGAAGTAGGAATCCACCCCCACCGGCCGGCCGACGAACCACCGGCCGAACAGGTACAGATCGCTCGACCACCACCGGGCCTCCGGGCTGAAGGCGAAGTTCAGTATCTCCGGCATGAACCGGAGGATGATGAACACCGGGATCATCGTCACCGCGCCGGGGATCATCATCGTGGCCAGATACCCGAGGAACAGCTTGTCGCGCAGGGGGAACTTCAGCCGCGCAAAGGCATAGGCCGCCATGGAGCTGGTCGCCACCTGTCCCAGCGTCACCATGACAGCGACGATCAGGCTGTTCAGGTAGGCCCGCGCGAAGGAGATGCCGGTCTTCTTGACGTCCAGAACATCGGCATAGTTCCGCCATCGGAACGATGTCGCCCGTCGGACGCAGTCCGACGGCACGATCACTTCCCTGCTCTGCTCTCCTTCCTCGGCGGTTAGCCGGACCCTCGTTTTCCCCCCGGACTCGCCGAGGATGGTGTCAACGTCCACATCTTTCCCATCGACTCTCGCCACGATCCTGGTGGGGATGAATGTCTTCAGGATTCCCCGCAGGGTCCTCGGCGGCGCCTGGAACACATCGCCCAGGTCCTTGAACGACGTGGACACCATCCACAGGAACGGTACGATCATCGACACCCCGATCGCTGCCATCACAACGTACATGACGGCCCGCGCAATGAGGCGTCTGATCCGAACCGCTCGACTGTGCGTCCTGGCCAAAGCCGTTTCCCTTTCCTCACACCGTAGCGGAAGTCGCCAGACTTCCGATCTTCCGCACGTCATTCCCGCGTACGCGGGAATGACCACATTCGGCTCGCAACGAACCCTATATGCACCAGTGAAAAGGTGCTCTTAGGTGTAGTGAACCACCTTGCCGCCGAAGTTCCAGTTGAACATTGTGACAATGAACACCAACACGAACAGCACCCACGCGACCGCCGCCGCGTAGCCCATGTGGAACCAGACAAATGCGTTGTTGTAAATATAGTAACTAATTGTGGTTGTGGACCCTGCCGGCCCGCCGCGGGTCATCACGTACGCCGCCTCGAAGCCGCCTTGGAAGCCCCCGATCATGCCCAGCACGAAGAGGAAGAACGTCGTCGGCGAGAGCATGGGCCACGTGATGTTCCAGAACTTCTGCCACCGGCTCGCCCCGTCGATGTCGGCGGCCTCGTAGAGCTGCGGGGGGATGTTCTGGAGCCCGGCAAGATAAATAATCATCGTCGGTCCGCCCATGCTCGTCCAGATGGACATGAGCATAATCGCCGGCTTCGCCAGCTTCACCGAGGCCAGCCACTGGGGCATCTCCTTGATGTGGATGCCGAGGAACTTGGTGATGGTGAGAATCGCCGTGTTCAACAGCCCGAAGTCGGGGTTGTAAATCCACCGCCAGAGCATGTACAGCGCCACCCCCGTCGTGACAGAGGGGAGGAAGTAGACCGTCCGGAAGACCAGAATGCCCCGCAGCTTCTGGTTCATCAGCAGGGCCAGCATCAGCGACAGCGCCATGCCGATGGGCACACCCATCATCAGGAAGAGAGTGTTACCGAGATACTTCCAGAAGTCCGGGTCGTTCGGCACGATGCGCCGCTGCGTCACCGGCGCGACCCGCGACGTAATTGCCACGGCAGGAAAACGAGATTCATCCACGGCCGCGGTGTCCACCGTCCCCGTTACGACCTTGCCGTGAAAAAACGTCTCGATCACGCAACGGTCCGCCCCCGGCCTCTTGACGACTATGATCTGGCCCTCATGGAGTATGCCGATCTCCTTGCCGTCCTGGCGCAGCGGGGTCTGCTTGGTAACGACGACGGCCCTCTCAACCGATTGGAGCTTGTCCCGGGCTACCCATCCCTCCACGCGCTCATACGTCGGGTTGTATTCGGCGCCGCTCTCCGCGACCCCTTTTACACGGAGTCGCTTGCCGTCCTTACTTTTTTTGAGAACAGCAAAGGCCTGCCCCCGTTTGGCGATCAGGATGGTCTCATTGCCGATGTGACAGCCGACCAGCTCGGTGAAGTTCTTCAGCCCGGCGAACTTGATGGGGCCGATGAGGTCCCATTGGCAGAAACTGAGGGCCAGTGAGGCCGCCACGGGCAGAGAGGTGAAGAGAAGGAACCCGAGGAAGTTGGGCATGAGAAACCCATATCCCGTCAGCGCTTCTCGTGTTTTTCTCTTCAGGTCGGACACCGTGGAGCCTTTGCGAAAGGGAATCGGAACTATATATATCGAAGCCGCCCCGTCATCTCAAGGGAAAACCGCTTGCGGTGACCAACTGACGGGGATATACTGAGGAAGGAAACCGTATAACGTCCTGAAGGGAGACCCAATGAGACAGCTTCAAAGAGTCCTGGCAATCGCCACAACGGCGATCTGCCTCCACGCTTGTCTTTGCTCGGCCGCAACGGTCAAGTCGAAATGGTCCAGGCTGAAACGGCAGATCAAATATGGGAAGGAGGGGGAGTTCAAGGGGACCTTCGAGCAGGGGAACAAGCTCCTCGGTGAGGTCAATGCCCTGGTGAAGGAGGCCAAGGCCAAGAGCCCACCGTACGCCAGGATCATCGACAAGGAAGCGCGCAAGCTGCGCAACGCGCTCAGGCTGAACAAGATGATCCTGCAGGTGGAAAAGAGCGAACAGAAGTTCAACGATGGATACGAGAAGGCCCTGGCCTGCCAGGAAAAGGTGAAGTCCATGGAGCAGGCCCAGGAGGCCAGCAAGAGGCCCTTCACTGAAGAAGAACTGAAAACCATGGACAAGCAGTGGGAAAGCTGCCTCAGGATCATCAAGACACTCCGGGGCAGCATCAGGAGCCTGCGCAAGAACTGCCACCGCCTCGCCGGGCAGTACGGCCGTAAATGGGACGAGTATGAGCGCAAGTTGGATCAACTAAAAAAGATCGCCGAGGAGGCCCGGGGCGATCTGCGCATGCGCCGCCAGGCGTTCAGGAAACACTGAGAACCATTTCCGTTGACGGGCCGCTTCTCTTTTGCTACACTACTTCCCCTAATGTTCTGATACCGGACCCATGAATCCGAGACATGAAAGAAGTTCGCGCAAAGAACGGCCTTGTCTCTTCCGATCACCCCCTCTCGACCCAGGTGGGCCTGAACATTCTCCAGACCGGCGGCAGCGCCGTTGACGCCGCGGTCGCCGCCACCCTGACTCAGTTTGTCATCAATCCCGCCGACTGCGGCCTGGGCGGCTACGGCGGGTGCATGCTGCTCTATGACGCCTCCTCTGGCCGGACTCTTGCCGTGGACTTCAACGGCCGCGCGCCTGCAGCGGCGGCAGACGACATCTTCGATCTCGAACCCGCAACGCTCCGCTCTACGGTCGTCTCCCGCGAGCTGGGAGTAAATGTCAAGAACGATGAGATGACCCGCGGTCACAAGGCCATTGCCGTGCCGGGCGCTCTCGCCGGCCTGGGCGTTCTCCATGACAAGTTCGGCGCCCGCCCTTGGGCCGAGTTGGTCGCACCCGCCATCCAGTTCGCCGGACAGGGATTCCTGATCAGCGCATCGCTGGCCAACGGCGTGGCCGGTCTCGCCCATTCGGGCCGAGACTACCCCGTGACCATAGAGATGTTCATGCCCCAGGGCCGCCCGCCTCGACCCGGCGCAACCATGCGCCTGCCGGGACTGGCCAAAACGCTCCAGCGAATTGCCGATGAGGGCTGGAGGGTGTTCTACGAGGGCGACATGGCCAAACGGATCGCCGAATACATCCAAT
Organism: Planctomycetota bacterium; assembly: GCA_013152475.1. Classification (GTDB taxonomy): domain Bacteria; phylum Planctomycetota; class Brocadiia; order JAADGH01; family JAADGH01; genus JAADGH01. Next base: position 38,853 of record JAADGH010000108.1, on the reverse strand, counting down.
CCAAAGGCGGGATCCTGACGGCCGATGACCTGAAAAACTACGAGGCCCAAATCTGCGAACCATACACCGCCGCCTACCACGGCCGCCAGGTCAGCACCCCGCCCCTTCCCAACGGTGGGGCCTCTATGCTGCAGATGCTCAACATCCTCTCCGGCTTCGACCTGTCCCAGTGGGACCGAGAGTCTCCCGACGTGATCCACCGGCTGATAGAAACCTTCAAGTTCGTGTGGCGCGACCGCATCGATCACGTCGGCGACCCCGACTTTGTCGATGTGGACGTCGAGAAGCTCCTCTCGCCCGATCACGCCGCCGTCCTGCAAGAGCAAATCCAAAGCGGCCTGGCCTATGGCGCACCCAGACAGGCAGGCGGACCGGCCACCTGTACCGCCCATGTCTGTGTCCAGGACAGCGTGGGCAACGCCGTCTCGCTTACCACGAGCCACGGCATGGCCTACGGTTCGCTCGTGACCATCCCCGGCCTGAGCATCGTCATGAACCACGGCATGTGCCGATTCGATCCGCGCCCCGGCCGACCGAACTCCATCGCCCCCGGCAAGCGCCTGCTGAACAACATGTGCCCCGTGATCGTGCAGAAGGACGGCAGGCCCGTCCTGCTCGCTGGCGCCATCGGGGGGCGTTACATCACCGCTGCCGTTGCACAGTTGCTCATCAACCTCTTCGACTTCGGCATGTCTCCCGGCGCGGCGCTGGATGTCCCCCGGTGCTACTGCGAGGAGGCCGAGCCACTCGTCCTCGAACAGCGCCACATCCGCGCGCGCAGGGACGAGCAGTCCCCCTATGACGAGGAGCGCGACCGGATCGGATTTCGGATCAACTGGAAGGAACGCGACTCGCTCTTTCGAGAGTTGAGCGCGATGGGGCACAGCGTCGAGTTCTCCGGGGCGGTCGGCAGAACGGCGCACGTGATTCAGGTGGACGAGGCATCAGGAGAGCTGCTCAGCGGCCACGACCCGCGCGGCTTTTGCGCGGCCGCTGGCTATTGAGATACAGGAGGGCGTGAAATGGACAACGGAACGCGCAAGATGCTCAAGGAGCTGACCGAGGCCCACGGCGTGCCGGGCTTCGAGGGCGAGATCCGCACCCTCATCAAGAAGTACCTCGCCCCCATAACCGCGATCGAGACCGACAACATCGGCAGCATCATCTGCCGGAAGGTCGGCGATGCCGACGGCCCCGTCATCATGATCCCCGGCCACATGGACGAGATTGGATTCATGGTCCGACACATCACCAAGGAAGGCTTCATCAAGTTCGCCCCACTTGGCGGCTGGTTCGATCAGGTCCTCCTCTCCCAGCGCGTCGTGGTCAAGGGGAAAAAAGGCGACGTGATCGGCATCATCGGATCGAAACCGCCCCATATGCTCGCCCCCGGGGAGCGCAGCAAGGTCATCAGCAAGGACAACATGTTCATCGACGTCGGCGCATCGAGCGACAAGGAGGCCGAGAGAAAATACGGCGTGCGCGTGGGCGACCCCATCTTCCCCGATGCAAAATTCACCGAGATGAAGAACCCGAAACTCCTCATGTCCAAGGCCTGGGACGACCGCGTCGGCTGCGCCATGTTCATGAGCGCCATCCAGAAGCTCCGCCGCGCGAGGCACCCGAACATCGTCTGCGGCGTGGGCACGGTGCAGGAGGAGGTCGGCATTCGCGGCGCCAGGACCACGAAGAACATCGTGAACCCCGACGTCTGCATTGTCGCCGAGTCCGGCATCGCCACCGACACGCCCGGCTTCAAACCCGAGGACGCCACGTGCAAGCTGGGTAAGGGCCCGGTCATCTACCTCCTGGACAGCGGCATGATCGGCCATACCAAGCTCCGCGACCTGGTGATGGACACGGCGAAGAAGTCACGGATCCCCTTTCAGGTCGGCGTCCTGCTCGGCGGGGCCACCGACGGGCGCGAGGTGCACCTCCACGGCCGCGGCGTGCCGACCATCTTCATCGGCGTCCCGGCCCGATACATCCACACCCATGTCGGCATCATCCACACCGATGACTATGACAATACGATCAAGCTCCTCGTCGCCGTCATCAAAAAGCTTGACGCCAAGACCGTCAAAAAACTGAAGGAGTGAATCGTGGATACCCTCGGCGTCGGCATCGTCGGCTTCGGCTTCATGGGCAAGGTGCATACCTACGGCTATCGCAACATCCCCCTGTTCTACGATCCCCCGCCCTGCGAGACGAAGCTCGTCGGCGTTTGCACGGCCCATGAAGAGACGGCCGAGAAGGCCCGGAAGGTCGGCGGCTTCGACTTCTGCACCACCGACCCCAACGAGCTCCTCCAGCGCGAGGACATTCAGATCATCAACTGCTGCACGCCCAATCGCCTCCACAAGGACCTCCTCCTCGCCGCGATCGATGCCGGGAAGCATATCTACTGCGACAAGCCCCTCGCCTTCGATGCGGACGAGGCCCGCGAGATTGCTGCGGCCGCCGAGAAGGGCCCCGGCAAATACCAAGTCACGCTCCAGTACCGCTTCCTCCCCGCGACCCTCCGGGCCAAGCAGATGATCGAAGAGGGCTTCCTCGGCCGCGTGTTCGGCTTCCGCGCCCAGTACCTCCACGCCGGCTACATCGACCCCGCCCGGCCGATGAGCTGGCGGCTCAAGAAGGCGGAGTCCGGCGGCGGCGCGCTCTTCGACCTCGGCTCGCATATCCTCGACCTGATTTACCACCTGCTGGGAGACTATGAGAGCGTCTCGGCCCTCTGCGAGACGATGATCAAGGAGCGACCCCTGAAGGGCGACCCGGCCACGATGGAACCCGTCGAGGTGGATGACATCACCCTCATGACCGTTCGCATGAAGAGCGGCGCCGTCGGCACGGTCGAATCGTGGCGGCTGGCGACCGGCACGAACGACGAGATGCGCTTTGAGATTCACGGCGAGATGGGTGCGCTGCGGTTCAACCTGATGGAGCCGAACTGGCTCTATGCCTTCGACGTTCGCGATCCGGAAGGGGACTACGGAGGCCGCCGCGGCTTCAAGCAGATCGAGTGCGTCCAGCGCTATCCCAAGCCCGCGGTGCTGCCTGCACCAAAGGTGTCGGTCGGATGGATTCGCGGCCACGTGGCCTGCCTGCACGACTTCCTGACCCATGTCGCCGAGGATACACCCACCTGCCCCGACTTCTCCGACGGCGCGCGCATCCACGAGGTGATGGACGCGGCCTGCCGGTCGTCGGAGGCGGGACGATGGGTGGAGTGTTGAACCCATCCCGATTGCTCTGCGCCCATTGCCTTGTGCTGGGCATCGGCCTGGCCGTATGCGGTCACATCTCCGCGGCGGGGCCGAACACGCGGGTCGTTGCCGTGTCGGTCCCGACGGCCCTGCAGCAGGCCCTCGACGCCGCCGAGCCGGGCGACGTCATTGAGGTAGCCGATGGTCTCTACTCCCTCTCCGGCGACTTGACCATCACCCGCTCCGGCACGGAGGCGAAGCCCATCTTCATCCGGGCGAAGCACCGCGGCCGCGCCGAGATCACGGGGCGGGGCGAGGTGTTGTTCAAAGAAGTCGCCCATGTCGTCATGGAGGGCTTCACCTTCACCCACTGCGCCCGCTACCGGGGATGGCCGTGGGGAAATGTCACGCTGCAGGACTGCCACCACGTGCGCTTCACACGCAACACCCTTCACCTTTGCGAAGATCGCAGCATGGCCGACAAGAAGGGGCTCCAGCAGTGGGTCTGCATCACCGGCCGAAGGAGCCATCACAACCGCATCGACCACAACCTGTTCGACAGAAAAACCATGCGCGGTGATTTCATCGCCATCACGGGCGACGACTACGGCGGCGAGTGCTGCTCACAGCATGATCGCATCGACCACAACCACTTCCGCGACTACCAGCACGGCGGCGGACAGAACATGCTCGAGACGATCCGCGCCGGCAGCAACGACGACGGCGCGAATGACGTGAGCGCGTTCCTCACCATCGAGGACAACCTCTTCGAGCGTTGCAACGGCGAGGTCGAGATGATCTCGCTGAAGTGCAGTGACAATCGTGTGCTCCGCAACACGATTCTGGACTGCCACGGCAGCGTCTCCCTCCGGTTGAGCAACCGGAGCGTCGTGGCGGGGAATTTCTTCATACAGACCGACAAGGCCGACCCGAAGCTGCGCTACGGCGGCGTGCGTTTCTACGGGAGCGGCCACAAGGTCTACAACAACTATTTCGAGAACCTGAACGGCTACGGCATGTGCGCGCCGCTGAACATCATGCCCGGCAGTTACGAGCAGGGGCAGCCGCAGCCGGAGAGGGGCGTCGTCTGCACGCCGGCGAAGAACTGCCAAGTCGTGTTCAACACATGGGTCAACTGCAATACACTGCGCCTGGGTTACGACTCCTCGGCGCGGCCGCTCCCGCCGCGGGGTTGTGTCTTTGCCAACAACATCCTCTACGGCGGCAGGGACGGCGAAGCGCTGGTGAGGTTCTTCGAGGCCGAAGGCATTGCGTGCTCCGGGAACATCCTCTTTCCAAGGGGCGCGGCCAAGATTGAGGTCTCGGACGCGGATGCCCCCCCATTCAGAATCGTCGATCCGGGTCTCGCGCAAACCGAAGGCGTCTGGAGACTCGAGACTGACAACGGCCCTGCGGCCAACGCCGCAACGGGAAAGTATCTCCATCCCACTGAGGACATGGACGGCCAACTCCGCGGCGCCCCCCCCGACCTCGGCGCGGACGAATACTCCACCCTCCCCGTTCGCTACCGCCCCCTCACGCCGAGGGACGTCGGCCCCGACGCCGGCCCGTTTGATCCTTGAGGCACGAGTTCCGGTTCCGCCTTGCCTGCTCAAGCACCATGTTGCTATAATTATCCCGAATGGCAGTCCCAAACCATCGAAGGTGAGGAAGCACGCATGTCTCAGAACGTGAGCATCCAATGCGAGGACCTCGACGCGGTCAAGGCGGAGGTCCTTGGTATACTTGAGGAGGCGCAGAAGTCGCTCTCGGGTTTCCGCTACGGCGACATCCGACTGGAAGTCGCCGAAGGTTCCTACGCCTGGGCGGAGAACGGCGATCCGAAGGCGAGCGGCCGCGACTTCGGCCTTTCCCTCGGCGTGCGCGTCATCGCGGGGAGCGGCATGGCGGCATCGGGGCACGTCGGCATGGTTCTCGGCCCGGCCGATGTTCCGAATCTGCCGGCGACCCTCCGAGACGCCCTCGGCCACGCCCACGCCCGGGCCCGCGCAAACGCCGATCGCAAGAAGGCGGCTGCAGAGAAGTTCGGCAGGGCCGGGGGGAGCCTGGCATCGTTCGAGCTGGCCCCCATCGACGTGAAGCAGGACGACATCGCCGCCGTCTACGAGATCGACCCCCGGTCCATTGATCCGCACCGCGCCGCACAGTTGGCGGTCGAGGTGTCGAAGGCCGTTGCCGGTGTGGGCGAGGCGGTGCGATACAATGTCATCGAGGCGGTGACCTGTCTCGGCCGGCTCTTGTTCGCGTCAAGTGAGGGAGCGCTGATCGACCGGAGCTATGCCATGACGGAGGGCCTGGCCTACATCGTCGCGGCCACCGAAAAGGGCCAGCAGGAGCACTACGACCACCTCGGCCACCAGCGCGGGTGGGAGGTCCTCGAAAAGGGCATCACCGACGAGCCGCTGCTAACCATGCCCAACCTGCACGACTTCAGCGTGAACCTGGGCAGGGAGACCGTCGAGCTCTGCGACGCGCCGCCGCTGCCCCAGAGCGAGAAGGAGGTCGTTGTCGTCACCGACCCCCACTACAACACCTTGCTCGTGCACGAGATCATCGGTCACCCGACCGAGCTCGACCGGGCGCTCAAGTGGGAGACAGCCTACGCCGGGCGGACATGGCTCTTCCACGACCTCGACCACAACCGCGTCGGCGAGCAGATCGCGTCTCCGCTTGTCTCGGCCTACTCCGATCCATCGCTGCCGGGCTATGGCCACTACGAGTATGACGACGAGGGCACGCCGGCGAAGCGCGTGTATCACATCGAGAAGGGCGAGTTCAAAGGCTTCATGAACAGTCGGCAGACCGCGGCGATTATCGGCGCCGAGCCGAACGGGCACTACAAGGCGACCGACGCCTCGCTCGTGCCGCTCATCCGCATGTCGAATACGGTCTTCGCCAACGGCGAGACGCCCCCGGAGCAGTTGACCGGCGAGGTGGAGCACGGCTACTATTTCACGAGTATGCGTATCCCGTCCATTGCCGAGAGCCGCGAGAACTTCCGTATCACCGCGCGGAAGGTACAGGAGATCAAGAACGGCGAGCTCGGCCAGATCTATCGAGACGGCGGGATCACCTCCGACACGAGGGACTTCTTGATGAACGTGGATGGCGTGGGCAACGACTTCCGACTGTATCCCATTGCCAACTGCGGCAAGGGGCAACCGATGCAGACCAAGAAACTGGGCAACGGCGGGCCGACGCTGCGCAGCCGCGCCCGCGTGACGGGAAAATAAGGTAGAAAAGGCTTCCAGCCTCTTCGGAAGCGGCGGGACGCCGCTTCTACGTTCAACCGGAGATAGATGATGCAAGAACTCAATAAACTCCAGGAAGCGGCGGCGGCCGCGTTGAAATGGGCGCAATCACAGGACGGTGTGCGGGAGGCCGAGGCCTTCGTTGCGGCGAACGACAACCTCCTCACCCGGCTCGACTACACCTCCCACATCCCGTGCGAGGGGGTGCTCGAACCGAAGTCGTGCGAGTCGTTCGGCATCGGTCTGCGGGTCGTCTTCGAGGACGGCGACCAGGCGCTCCTGGGCTTCGGGCAGGAGACGGGCGACGTGGGCGAAGCCGCCGTCCGTTCAGCATTCGCAAAAGCGAAAGACGGCGCCGTGGCCGACCCGACATTCGAGTGCCTGCCCAAACCCACAGGCGAGGAACCGATACTGTCGGCCTACCACGATCCCGCGCTGATGGACCTGCCCGACGAGGGACTCGTTGCCCTTGGCTGGGAGGCCATGCAGGGGGCCATGGAGGAATTCGAGAAGGGCGCGGAGAAGCTGGGCGAGGACCCGAAGGCCCTGGGCTTCCTCCTCGGCGGGGACGTCACCGTCCTCCAGGAGCGCATGGCCATCGCCTCGACGCATATGCCCGACGTCCAGACCGACGAGACAACGCTGATCATGGCCTCCTTCACCGCCATGGTCGAGGCGCGCCATGCCAAGGGCACGGGCTGGTTGACTGGTGCGAAGCGCCCCGATTTCACGAAGGACGTCGGCGCCGAGGCCGCGCGCAATGCCATCGCGTCCGTTGACGGCCGCCGGGTAAAATCGGGGAAATACAAGGTCGTCTTCGGCCCACAGGCGGTGACGGACCTGCTCACGCACATCATCCTGCCCTCGCTGAAGCTGGGCAATCTCTATGCCTCCAGCTCGTACTTTCTCGGCAAGCTGATGACGCAGGTGGCCGATGCGCAGATCTCGCTCTACGACGACGGCGCGCTGCCGGGGCACATGGGCAGCAAACGCATCACCTGCGAGGGCCTGCCCACGGGGCGGACCGATCTGATCAAGGACGGCGTGGTCATCGGGACGCTGGCGAACGACTACGAGTCGCGGCGGATCATGGCCGACCCGCAGGCGAAGGAGAAACTCGGCGTCGATCCGAAGGCACACGCGGCGGCCTTTGTCCCGCGCAACGGCTTTCGGTTCCAGTCCGGCGGCGGTCGCGGGTTTGCCATGCCTCCGGGCACGGCGTGCACGAATGTCTTTTTTGAATCCAACCGGCCCAGACCCCGCGAGGATCTGTTGAGGGAGGTCGGCGACGGCATCTACGTCGGCCGCATCTGGTACACCTATCCCGTGAACGGTCTGACGGCGGGCGACTTTACCACGACGTGCATCGCCGACAGCTACCTGATCGAGGGGGGCCAGCTCGGCGCACCGCTGCAGCCGAACGTAATTCGCATTAACGACAATATTTCCAAGGTCCTGAACCACATCATCGGCGTCGGAGACGCGCCCCGCGGCGTCATCGTCTGGGCGGCGGACGAGGTCGTCCATGCGCCGGACCTCGCCGTGGTGGATGTGAACGTGACGGCGATTGCAGATTTCCTGACGACATCGAGTTAGCAGAACCACTCAAAGGCCGGCCAACTGATGCAGCGCCGCCGCGTCGCGGATGCGCTTATCGACCTGGTCATCGCCGGCTTGTGACAGGGCTTTCCTGATGACCTCGCGGCGCTGGTCGTCGCGCCAGTTGATGGGGTCTTGGGTGGTCCAGGACTCGCGCAGACCTTCCTCCAGGAGATTCCAGTAGTCCATCATCGCGTCCGCCGCGCCGTCGTAGGTGCGCGTACAGAAATCGGCGATGATCTCCTCGGGCGTCAGGTTGGGGTTCCAGGCAAGCTTTCCATAGGCATACATGTTCAGCGGATACCAGCCGGGGCCCCATTGGTCGGACGAGATGCCCGTGATGCCAAGCCGGTGGAAGTAACGCATGTCTTCGCAGATCATCGACACCATTGACCACAGCTTGTATCGTTCCCCCACGGTATAGTACTCGTAAACATAAAAGTTCTTCGCAACTTCCGGCCACCGGACAAGCTGTTTGCGGAACGCCACGTCGCGGTGCTGATCGGATGTCTCGATGGGCCGCATCGTCCGCTGCCCCGGACGCGGAAAGAGGCACAGGCCGACGAGGACGTTGTCGTGCAGCGGCTCGGCGTTGTCGGGGAGAACCATCGTGTGGAAGTAGGCGAGGAGATTGACGAGCACATCCGGGTGCTTCCGCACCACCCGCTCAGTGACCTCGTTGACGAAGCGGATGTAGGTGCGCGTGTAGGCCATCTTCGCCTCGTCCTCGGGCAGGCCCGGCGGCGTGCAGTCGGGACAGAGGCAGTAGGTGTGCGAGTCGTTGTGCCAGAGATCGACGGCATCGACCTCGGGGTTGGCGTCGAGCCATTGGGTCATGTTCTCCGCCACCACCTCCGCCACGTCCGGATTCGAGATACATAAACCCGCCTCGTGGGAGCCGTCGGTGGTCCGTGATCCGTCCTCGATCTGCGCGAAGTATTCCGGATGGTCCGCATAGCGGTCGTTCGGGACCCAGATGTTGAAGGCGTGCCCGCCCACTTCGAGGCGCAACCCCCGCTTTGTCACCTCGGGTGTGAAGATCAGGTCCGACCGGTTGTGTTCCCACACGCGCGGGGCGTTCGGCGCGGGGTGGGCCCAGTTCAGACGGTTCTTTGCCATCCAGTCGGTGTGGAGCATGTTGTTCATGACCAGCCATTCCCCGCCGTAGGGGAAAAGGATGATCTGGCGCATGGCGAAGGCTGGGGGGCCGATCACATCGTGGAAAGGGGATAGGCGGATTGTCGCCTGCTTCGGCACGGTATCCTCCCCCGGTGCACACCAGCCACAGCCCAGATGTTTTTCGAGAAAGTGATAAACGACATAGACGCACGCGTGGGGTGAGTTGCCGGCGAGGACGATCTGATCGCCGTCCGTTCGCATGGCATAGGCATCCTCACCACGATCGTGGAGCGCCGGGGCCGAGTCGTCGTTTGTACAAACGAGGATAGCCGGGTTGCCGTCGCCTTCCGACGTGATCGGCAATGCCGCCCCGCTGATCTCCTGTACATACCGCTGAAGTTCCTGGGCCGCGAAACGGATCGGCCTCGGTGCATCCTCAGCAACGAGGATCGAATACTTGCTCTGCCCTCCCTCGACCAGCCTGATCTCAGCCATTACGGGCACCTTTCGGCCTCTGCTTCCAGTGCAAACGCGAGGAAGCGGGAGAAGATAACCATATCAGTCGGCATCAGCAACTCATCCATGGGGACTCTAAGGACCTATCCGAAACCGGGCATTTGTAGCCGCGCCCTTTATGGGCGCGATCTTCCCGCAGGCGTAAAGCCTGCGGCTGCATCGTGTCACCTATTACCCTTTCCGCCCTGCTGCCCAAGCACCTCCCGCAGGTCCGCCAGGAGGCGATTGCCCTGGTCGGCGTTGACCATCTTGATGTAGTGGGCGTGGCTGAGGAGGGAGGAGCGGAGCTGGGCGGCGGTGAGGCCGTCGGGGGTGGCGCCCCTGGTGCGCAGGTGATGGATGGTCGCGCGCAGCCAGCGGCGGTAGTAGCGGGGCACGCTCAGCTTGTCGTTCACCACCACACCCGTCACGATCTGGCGGCGGCCCCGGCGCATGAGGCGGACCTTCTTGTCGGCCACTGTGAACCCTTCCTCTCCGACCACCTTCCGGACGAAGGGGACCAGACGCTTCACCTCCTCCGCCGGGCCGGAGAAGGTCATGTCGTCGGCATATCGCGTGTAAGAAATTCCCTGCTTCTGCGCAGCGCCCATGAGCCTGCGGTCGAGGCGGCGACACACGGCGTTGGCGATGGCCGGCGACGTCGGCGCGCCCTGGGGCAGAACGCCGTCGGCGGTGGTCAATCTCGCAAGAATGAAGGCATGTTTGGTCGAGAACTGGAGCGACCGGAAGAGCCCCAGCACCCGGCCGAAGTGGATGGAGGGGAAGAAGTCCTCGATGTCCATCCGGAGGACCATCTCCTTGCCCACGTGTTCGGCCGCGCCCGTGGCCAGGGAGCGGTAGCGGCGGAAGCCGTGGACGCAGTCGGGCAGATCGACCCAGTTGAGGATGCGGTCGAGGATACGGCGCTGCACGTATTTCAGCGACCGCACCGGCGCGTGGATGGTGCGCTCGCCGCCGGCGGGCTTGGGGCGGGTGAAGGTGGTGTAGAGCTTCTTCGGCGAGAAGGACAGCTTCGCCACACGGCTGGGCTTAAGGCCCAGGGCCTTGGCGATGCCCTTCAGACCGTCGTCGTATTCGACCTCGATGGTCCGGCCCGTCATGGGGTTGCGGGCCTTGCGTGTGGGGAGCCGGCCGTCCTGCGGGAGCATGCAGATGGCCCGGGCGCGCTCGCGCTTCTTGCGCAGGGCGTTGATCTGGCCACGGCGTCTGGCCCGCGCCCAGCCATCAAGGACTTTCGGCTTGATGATCTTTCGCAGGAACCAATCGAGAAATCCCATGGCGAACCTTTGCGGATAGAAAGAGGTGGCGGACCGGTTTTACTATGCATCCATTCTGCGTTCCTGCTCTCAGCAGGAACAAAGGCTGGTTGATGGCGCAAAGCGCACGCACGGCGAATCGCCGCACAAATCTAAAACTCTCTCGGCCCGCCACCTGAGGAAAGTATAGCACACGTGCAGTGCTTGTCAAGAAAGATAGCCGCCTTGGGTGGGCGGTTATCTCTACGGCTCCCATCGGCTCGTGCCGTTGCGGTGCGACCTCGACCTGCGCTTTACGGATGTTGTCGTGCGGGTGATGTGTGTTCACCTCGACGTATGCCGTTGCGGTCCAGATCGAAATGACCAGGACGACTCCTTGACTCGCCGCACCAAACCTGTAGAATAGCCCTACGATCCAATCCATCACTGGGAGGAAGTCGCATGAGAATCGTGTTCTGTCTTGCTGTCCTGTCTTGCCTTTTTATCGTTGCCCAGATTACTGCCGACGAAAAGGTGGGCGAGCGACCATACGAGATGGTCTGGGCCAATCGCACGAAGCCCGATCATCCCCCACTCGTAGACTTCGAGAACCTCGGCGGCTGGAGGGTCGAGACGAAGGACGCCGTCGCCACGATTACCCGCTCGCGCGAGCAGCAGCTCTGGGGGAAGTATGTGGGCAAACTGGTCTATCGCGGCACGTCGCGCAGGGCGGAGCTCACCGTCCGCCCGCCCAAGCCGATTCCCATCCCAGCACCCTTCGACTGCGTAAACTTTTGGGTTTACGGAAACAACTGGGCGTGGCGCCAGGACCTGACCACGCCGCGCGTCGGCATCCACATCCTCCTCCAGGCCAAGGACGGGAAGGAATTGCAGATCTCTCTCGGCAGCGTCCGTTGGAAGGAGTGGTGGGTGATGCACAAGAAGCTCCAGCCGGAGCAGCTTGCCGTGCTCAAGGACGGCGCGTCCTTCGCGGGCATCCGCGTCACCAACTGCCACAACGAAAAGGACCGCGTCCTCTACTTCGATAACCTTGCCTTCTATCGGGAGGCACTCAAGCCGCTCACCTTCGTCCCCCGTCCGAAGCGCGGCATCGACCTCTTCCCCGGCCAGGACCCGGGCGTGTATACCGGCAAGGGCCGGTTGCCCTTTCCGACGCGCGAGCAAACCATTCTGCCCGACAACCTGACGCAGAAGTTCAGGACAAGCCTGACGAAGGAAGGGAATGCCTACGTCTTTCGCTACAAAGGGAACGACGGCGAACTGGAGTACCGCTACGAGCCGAAGACGGGGACCCTCAGTGACGTGACGGCGAAGTGGGGCGGGTGGCTCGCCCGACGGTTCCAGCCCATGGCGGACGGAGGGGTCTACTTCGCCGAGGACGACAAGGCCGTCCCGCCCGACCGCTTCGACCTCTTGGGCTGCGAGCGGGTCGGCGACACGGTCATTGCCTTGTGGCGCGTCGGCCTGGGCCAGCGGACAATGGACGTGACCTACACCTTCCGCCTGTGGCAGAAGTCGCTGGTGGTCGATGTCAAGTGCCCCGGTGGGCAGGTCGGCGAGTTCGTCATCGGACGCGCTGTCGGCGTGGACAATCCTCGCCTCGTCACGATTCCCTATCTCGTGGGAGCCAAGGACCGGCCTGCCGTGCTGGTCACCGGCAAGCCGGACAAGCCGCTGTTCGTCACGGCGTTGATGGACTACTATCGCTCGAACGCCTCGGCCTTGACGTTCGTGAATCGCACGGCGAAAGACGGCGTGACCTACAACGGCGGCGCGGTGTATACCCCGAAGACCGACGGCAAGCGAAACGACTGTTTCGAGCGGCTCTTCCTGACGGTCTCGCCGTGCTTCGAGGAAATTCTCCCCAACATCCCTAATCCGAAGTCGCCGTGGATGCATGTCGCCGGCGAACGGCTCTGGCGCGCCCACGGGGCGAGCAACCGGGAGCGGGATTATGACTACTGGAAGGGCGTTGCCCGATATGGCATGACCAAGGTCGTCATCACCGATCACGAAACCGGCTGGCGCGACGGCGGCGAGAGCTTCACCTTTCGGACAAAAACCGCGCCGAAGAAGGGCGGCGATGCAAGCCAGAAGGAATACTCGCGCAAGCTCCACGCCCTCGGCTTTCGCTACGGCATCTACAACAATTACACCGACTTTGCCCCCGTGAACGGGCACTGGGACGAGGACATGGTCAACCGGCGCTCCAACGGCGACTGGCAGACGGCCTGGGCGCGCTGCTACGCGCCGAAGCCGACCCGTGCGGTGGAGTACGAGGCCAAGCTTACGCCGATCATCCAGGAGAAGTTCAAGCTCAGCACGGCCTACTGCGACGTCCACACCGCCGTCACGCCCTGGGGCAGGGAGGACTACGACGCCCGCGTGCCCGGGGCCGGAACGTTTATCGCGCAATTCTATCCCTATGGCGAGATCATGCTTCACCAGAAGCGGGTGTGGAACGGGCCGGTTTACAGCGAAGGGAACAATCACTACTACTATTGCGGTCTGACCGACGGCAATTACGGCCAGGATCAAAAATACAGACCTGCGAAAAATCCCTGGCTCGTCGATTTCGACCTGCGAAAGATGCATCCCCTGTGCTGCAACTTCGGCATGGGCAACCCGGGCATGTTCTATGGCCGACACGAGGGAATGGGATCGGGCCGAGCGGAGCAGGAGCGAAAGCTGGACCGCTTTCTGGCCGCTACGATCGCCTTCGGCCACACGGGATTCCTTGTTCGAGCCGGGGGCATCCGGAACACCGTCCGAAGCTACTATCTGCTCCAACAACTGCACAAGAACTACGCCGAGGAGACGGCGACGGACATACGGTATGCGAATAAAAAGGGCGATCTGCTCGACACAAGCAGCGCCGTGGCGACGGGCGCATACAAACGCTCACAGATCGCCACCACCTACTCCAATGGATTGAGAGTGTGGGTAAACGGCCATACAAAAGACACGTGGAAGATCCCTGATGCCGAACTGCCCCCGAACGGATATTTCGCGAAGAGCGCCGATGGAAAGCTGGTCGTCTTCAGCGCGATTAAGGATGGCCACCGCGCGGATTATTGTCAATCACCCGCTTACGATTACTGCGATGGTCGGGGTGTCTTCACCCGATTCCCCAAAGCGGCCAGTGATGCAGCGGTCATTGCCCTAAAGCGGACCGATGGCAAGGTCGAAGTGATCCCGGTAGGAACCCCCAGATCGTTCGGCGTATCGCTCGAGGGAAAGGGCGCGACGGCCATCGCCCTCGACAAAGAATACAAGGAGCTCGGTCCGGTCGAGACGCGGCTCAGCCGAGGGCTTGTTTACGTGATGCCGAAGGAAGGGGCTTTCAGCTATCTCCTTACACCCGTCGCTCCGCCGGCTGTCACACTGAAATGTAACCGCGTTCGGGTCGTGCCCGGCGAGGCGGTCAAGGTGACCGGCAAGCAAGCACATGACTTCCGTATCCCCCCGGACGCGAAGCGCGGCCAGCAGCTCTGGCAGCAGTTCGAGGGCGCATGGATCGACTTCACCGTCCTGCCTGTGGTCGATGCCACGCTCACGTTGGACGATGCCTACCACCTGACGCTTACGAGCAATCTGCCCGTCCAGGCGAGGGGCACGGCGGTCCTGGACGGGAAGGAGCGCGCAGTCGATCTCGCTCCCGGCGAGACGAAGGCCGTAACGCTCCCCTTCACTGCCCCGGACAAAGAGTGTGTGAGGGAGATCAAGCTGAAGCTCACGCTTGGCGAATTTGCCGTTGAGAAAAGCTGGTGGCTGAGGTCCGAAGAGGCTGTGCGCGAGATCGCCGCGCTCTCCGAGGAGTTTGAGTCTGGCCAATGCCTCCGCAAGGGCAAAGAAACGTGCCTGATCCCTGCGAACCGCAGCAATGTGCACGAACGCCGGGGCATGACTTGCGGTAACCAAACCAAGAACGGCATCTTCATGCATCCGCCCTATATGGGCGGTGTCGGTTATAGCTTTGCATTGTTCAAGCCGATCCCACTGCCCCTTGAGCCGAAAGGCGTGTTTCGATGTTTCATCGGCAAGGGCGATGGCAGCGACCCCGGCGATGGCATTCTCTTTCGGGTGGCTGTTGTGGATGAAAAGGCTAAGGAGACGATCATTGCCGAGAAACAGTGGATCAAACATGCCTGGACGCCGCTGATGGGCGACCTGTCTCCCTGGGCGGGAAAGACGGTCCGCATCAAGCTCATCACCGACGTGGGCCCCGCCGACAACTCGTCCGGCGACTGGGCCTGCTGGGCGGCATTCAAGATCGAGACGAAGACGCCGGTCTTAGTGACCACGCTTCACGATCATCCGGTCCGCCTGGCCTACGAGCCGGGGCCGCACCCCGTTCCCGGGCTGACCCTCGACCAAGTCTGCAAGGCGAAGCGGGGGTGGTTCCACTACGAGGAACAGGGACTCCAATGCAGCGGATCGTACATCTCCAAGGCCGAGATCAACGGCGTGGTGATCGGCAACCTGCCGAGCGGCGAAGGCGCCAGTGAGACGAAAAACGTCTGGAGCAAGATCGCGACCGTGGAGCTACCCGCGGAGGTCATCCGGTCGCTCAAACCGCGCAACGCATTGAAAATCCTGAACCCTGGCAAGGACTGTTTCAAAATCCGCGGCTTTTGGGTGGAACTGGAACTGGCCGACGGGCGGAAGTGCTCGTCGCGGATCGCCACGACGGTCTTCACCCAGCCGCCAAACTGGCTTTACGCCGAGGGTGTGGGCGTTCCGAACGGCGACCCGATCGAGAGCGAGATTGTGTTCGATGTGAAGCCGTGAGAAGACACGCTCAAACGGCTTTGAGCGCGCCTCCTGCATGCACTCCAATTCTGCCTGGCCCAATCTCAAGCCCAGTGCGGAGGTCACGCGGCGCGGGGGAAGATCTATCTGCTCAAGGGGGACCTGGACGATCTGTGGGAGCGGTATCGGAAGGATTTTGCGGAATAGCCAAGTCGTTCATTGACTTCCCGCCCCGACGAATACTATACTCAGTTCTTGTTGCGGATTGTAGCGGCAGGCCTTCGCCTATGCCTGATAGGTTGCGCACCCGTGAAGGGTGTGCCTACAGTCCTATCACACACGCAGGCGGGGGTGGAGTATGGGAGGGGGATGTCAGTAACTCAGGAAGGAGAGCACCCAATGGACATCGAGATACTCAACGCTGAGGCGAACCCGGACGTGAGAGTCATACGGCTTTCCGGCCGGCTGGACGTCATAGGGGCGCAGGAGCTTGAACCTCAGATCCTGGACGCCGCGGCAAAGTGTGAGGCGGGGCTTGTGGTGAACATGGAGGGGGTGGAGTTCGTCAGCAGCGCGGGGTTGCGCATCATCCTCGCCGTGCGCAAGGAGGCCGACGCCGCCGGGAAGCCGTTGGCCCTCGTGCATGTCCGGCCGCTGGTTTACAAAATCTTCAAGATCGCCGCGCTGGACAAGGTGTTTCAGTTTTTCGAGGTCGAGGATGAGGCGATTCAATCCCTCTCGTCGTAGGTCGTTCGGCGCTCGACCGGACGCGTCAGTCATCGGAAGAGGAGAACCGTAGCATGGCAAAGCAAGGAACCGCGACATCCGCCGGGAATGTACAGAAGACAGCGGATGAACTGGTGGCGCGGGCCCGCGAGGCCGCCGCCGTGTTCAGCCAATACGATCAGGCCGAGGTCGACCGCATTGTGGGGGCCGCCGCCAAGGCCGGCGCAGCGCGGCGGATTGATCTGGCCCGGATGGCCGCCGCCGAGACCGGCATGGGTGTGTTCGAGGACAAGGTCATCAAGAACATGTTCGCCACGGAATACATCTATGACAACATCCGCGATGCCAAAACCGTGGGTCTCGTCAATGACTGCCCGGAGATGGGGATCATGGAGTTCGCCGAACCGCTCGGCGTTATCCTTGGCATCTCACCGGTCACGAACCCGACCTCCACCGCGCTGTTCAAGTCCCTGATCTGCCTCAAGACACGCAACGCCATCATCCTCAGCGCCTCACACAACGCCCTGCGGTGCAGTATCGAAGCCGCGAAGACCATCTACGAGGCCGCGCTGGCCGCGGGCGCGCCGGACTATGTGATCCAGTGGGTGGAGAATCCCTCGCGCGACATGACCCACGCGCTTATGACGCACCCTGAGGTGTCGCTGATCCTGGCGACCGGGGGCATGGGTCTGGTGCATGCGGCCTATACCTCCGGCACCCCGGCGATCGGCGTCGGACCGGGCAATGTGCCCGTGTATATCGACAAGAGCGCCGACATCGCCGCAGCGGTCAACGACGTCCTCATGAGCAAGACCTTCGACAACGGCACGATCTGCGCCTCCGAGCAGGCCGCAGTGGTGCATCGGGACGTCCGGAAGGAGGTGGAAAAGCAGTTCAGGGAGCAAGGCGCCTATTTCCTGACCGCCCGGGAGATCAAGAAGGTGGAGGCCGTGGCCATCGATCGGGAGAAGCAGAGCATGTCGCCGAAGGTCGTGGGCCAGGGTCCCCAGCGCATTGCCGAGCTGGCGGGCATCAAGATTCCGGCCGGCACGCGCGCGCTCATCGCCCGCCTCAAGGGCGTCGGCGAGGCGTATCCTCTCTCGCGGGAGAAGCTCTGCCCGATTCTCGGCTTCTATGCCGTGCGCAATCTGGAAGAGGGCGTGAACCTCTGCTCTGATATTATGTACTTCGGCGGCCTCGGCCACACCGCGGCGATCTGCTCCCAGGACCCCAACGCCATCGAACAGTTCAGCAAAACGCTGAACGCCGGGCGGATTATCGTGAACTCGCCGTCCACCCACGGCGCCATCGGCGGGCTGTACAACCGCATCCACCCCTCGCTCACGCTGGGTTGTGGCGCAGGCGGGCGGAATATCACCACGGACAACGTTACGGTTTCCCACCTCATCAATTTGAAGAGGGTGACAAAGAGAATGGTTGACATGAGATGGTTCCGCGTCCCGCCGGAGATCTATTTTGAGCCGGGCTCGCTGGACACGTTCTTCACGAAGGAAATCCGGGAAATGGGGGTGCATCGCGCGTTCATCGTCTGCTCGGGCTCCGCCATACGCGGGGGAACCACCGCCCGGCTGGAGGCCTACCTCCGTGACGCCGGCATCCTGGCAACGGTATTCTCCGACATCAAGTCCGACCCGACGGTCGAGATCGTAATCAAGGGCGCGGAGGCGATGAAAAAATTCGAGCCCGACCTCATCATCGCCCTCGGCGGCGGGTCGCCCATGGACGCCGCCAAGTCCATGTGGCTCTTCTACGAGCACCCGGACATCCGCTTCGAGGAGCTCCGGCTCCGGTTCATGGACATCCGCAAGCGCGTCGTCCCGTTCCCGAAACTGGGGCAGAAGGCCAAGTTTATCGCCATCCCCACCACCAGCGGCACCGGCTCCGAGGTGACGGCCTTTTCCGTGGTTACCGACGAAAAGACCGGAGCGAAGTACCCCCTGGCCGACTACCAGATGACGCCGCATGTCGCCATCATCGACCCCAATCTTACCCTGACCGTGCCGGCCCATGTCACCGCCGACACGGGCCTGGACGTCCTGGCCCATGCCATCGAGGCCTACGTTTCCGTGGTCGCCTCCGACTATACCGACCCCCTGGCGCTGCGCGCTGCGCAGATCGTGTTCGAGTATCTGCCCATCGCCTACAAGGACGGGACCCACCAACTGGCCCGGGAGAAGATGCACAACGCCTCCACCATCGCGGGTATGGCCTTCACCAACGCCTTCCT
The DNA here is from genome assembly GCA_013152475.1 of Planctomycetota bacterium. Taxonomy (GTDB): domain Bacteria; phylum Planctomycetota; class Brocadiia; order JAADGH01; family JAADGH01; genus JAADGH01. The sequence continues at coordinate 20,159 of JAADGH010000108.1, read as the reverse complement.
CGGTGTCAACCACTGCATGGCGCACATCCTTGGGGCCACCTTTCACATCCCCCACGGCCGCGCCAATGCCCTGGTGATGAACCCCGTCATCCGCTACAACGCCTCCCGGCCGAGGCAGACCGTTGCCTATCCCAAGTACCGGTCTCATCGCGCCAAGCAGCGGTATGCCGAGATCGCGGAGGCCCTTCATCTCGGCGGCGCGACCCTCGACAAGAGCGTGGAGAACCTGACGAAGGCCATCGCCGATCTGAGAAAGAAAGTGGATGTGCCGGCGACGATCGCCGGGGCAGGCGTTCCCCGTGACGACTTTGCGGCCAAGGTGCAGTACATGGCCGAGATCGCCTTCGACGACCAGTGCGTCGGCGCGAACCCCTCCTACCCCCACGTGGACGACCTCGTCCGCGTTTTCTGGGAGGCCTACGGGGAGAAGCCAGGGAAATAGAGACTATTTCAACGGATACACCCCGTCGCTGTGGATTGCCCGGGAGATGGCCCGGAGGCTGTCGCGCCAGCGGTACTCGGGGATGTCCTCCGTGATTCCGATGAGCAGCGGCTTGTCCGGGGCTGACGCCTGGATGAGCTCGCGCGTCGTCTCCTCCACGTCCTCGTCGCTGGCCAGATGGATTGAAGAAGGGAAGTTGATCCACATAATTTTGTCCGGCCACGCATCGAAGGCCTCGGCCAGGCTCATGTCCGTGTCCGGTGCGGGGGTGAAGGCCTCGATATAGTCGAGGCCGGAATCGGCGACGAGGTCGGCCCACGGCTTGTTGTTGCCGTCTAAGTGTGTGCCGACCAGCTTGCCGTGTTTGTGCATCGCGTCGGCCGCCTCGTTGTAGAGCGGCACGACGTACTGCTCGAAACGCTCCCGGCCCATGACGTCCGCCGTCTCGTTCCCGCCGAAGTTGGCGTGCTGTGCGGGCGACTGGGCGACAATCGGATAGACCTTGCGCAGGTTTTCCTTCATGGTATTGTAGAGCTTGTCGATCTCGTCGCGGCGTTCGGCCCATTCGATAGCGAAGGTCTCGACCCCCATCCACGTGATCATGATCTGATGGAGAGGGTTCGACCCGATCCCCGCGCGGAAAATCGCGTCCTCGCCAAAATCCTTCTCCGCCTGGATGAAGGCGTCGTAATATGGCTCGACCTCTTGGTCCTTCACCGTCCACATCAGCTTCGCGTAGTCTTCGGGTTCCTTGAAGAGCTTCTCCACGTGCCACGAGGTGAAGCCCGCCGGCCGGTCGAGGGTGGAGAGGTCGCCCGCAGGTGTATGGATGATGCGCCGGACGTGCGGCACGCCGTCGATGATTTCGTTGTGCGACTCGCTCCGGATGTTGTGTGGCGAGCGCGTGCGGAAGACGGGGAACTTCCGGTTCACAATGCAGATCCCCTCGTCGCGCAACTGCCGCTCGGCGGTGCACTGGGGGAGTTTGGCTTCGTAGATCGTGAAGGGCACCTTGTCCGGCACATCGCCGTGCAGGACGGTTTCAACTCGCTTTCTCGGTGTCATGGTCATGTCTAACTCTCCTCACTCGCGCGTTTCGGTTCAAGGAGGATACGGTATCGCAGGCCTCGGGGAATGTCAAGGTGCAGTCATTCGATACGCGCCCCGCACGCCCTGCCCGATAAGCCAGGCCCGCAACGATGAGGACTTCAAGAAGCTGACGGAGGAGAAGGGGTCAGGCGGAGCCTGGTAGAGCGTTCGTCCCCAGGCAGAGCTTGGGACGAGAGAAGGTAGAAGGGGCGTTCCGCCTCTTCCAGAAGCGGCAAGGTACCGCTTCTACATTTTCGACGGCACCAAGCACGCGGCGATCATCGGCGCGGCCAACGTCCGCATCGCCCCCGGCAAGTGGCGCATCGGATCGACGCGCGGCAGGCAGCAGGCTGCATGCGGTGCTGCAGCAGACGCGGCGGCTGGTCGAGGGTAAGGGGACTTCTTCATCCCTGCGCCAGTGGCAGGGACACTTCGACCGTGGTTCCCTTTTCCATCTCGCTTTCCAGTGTGATGCGCCCCCCATGCGCCTCGACGATGGACTTCACGATGCACAGCCCCATGCCGGTGCCCTTGGCCATGTTCTGTGTCCTGCTGCCGCGTCCGAAGGGCTGGAACGCCACCTCGATCTCCTCTGCGGACATGCCGGCCCCTTCATCCCTCACCACGAACACGGCCTCCGCACCCCGCTGCTCCACCCTCAGCCGCACGGAGCTGTTTTCGGGGCTGTATTTGAGTGCGTTCGATATAAGATTGAAGGCGACCCGTTCGAGCCGATTCCTGTCGCCGACGACTTTGCAGGCTTTCTCGCCCTCAAAGACAAGGGAATGCGTCGTGCCGAGATCCACTTGCTCTTGGTGCACGCCGCGAATCAACTCCGTAAGATCCAGTTCCGTTTTGTTCAATGAGAGCTGCCCGGTGGAGACCTGCACGGTGTCCATGAGATCGAGGGTGAGGTTCTCAAGGCGCAGGACCTGCGCAATGATCCGATTCAGCCACTCCTTTGCCTGGTCCGGATCGAGCGTGCGTTTTTTCAGCACGCGCGCGGCGCCGCCTATCGTGACCAGCGGGTTTTTGAGGTCATGGGCGACACTGGCCACGAATTGGAGCCGCATTTTCTCTGCGTTTTCCACGTCGTCGGCCATCGTGTTGAATGTGCGACAGAGGGTTCCGAGCTCGTCGTCGCGCCGCACCGGTACCCGTGTGGAGACGTCACCCCGGCCAAAGCGCGAGGCCGCCTGGGTCAGGTCCATCGTCGGGCGCACGACCCTCACCACCAACCCCCATGATCCTCCGACGAGAATCACCATAACGAGCAGGAGCACACCCGCACCCCAGAGATCAACCACGTGATGCATCCGCCACGCCGACTGGACGGTGGATTCGAGCTGCGATTTGTTCTGTTCCAGGTAATCGTGGACGGATTTGATCAGGTCATCCACCATGGTATGCAGGTTCTCGACGGGAACCACTGTCTTCGCCGTCTCCGCCGATTGGAGGGCGGACAGTCTTTTGTTGATCTCTGCCACGGTGTGCGCTTCGGCCGCTGCCGCCAGATGGGCGCTCAGCCCCCCGGCGATCTTGCGTGCTTCACGCAGCGCCTCCATTTTCATGTCCCGGTGGCGATCATCACCTGTGGCGCGCCAGAGAAGGTCCTCCCGCCGCTGGGTCAGGATCGCCTTCTCCAGCAATTGCCCCTTGTCCACAGCGCTGACGTCCGCGAGAATGTGGTTGCGTGCCTCACGGAGTTTGATCTTTACGCCGCACCAGGCCCCGGCGGTAACCAGGCACGACAGAAACAGACTGGTGACCCAGATGGCGATATACGCTCGAATGCTGAGACCGCGAGTTATGGCGTGTTCCTTCGTTCGACGAGTTTGGTTCCGTAGGTCCGGGAGTCACTTGGCCCGGCTGCTCTCCATCTTCAAAGTATACCCTGCCGCGGCAGTTTGTCCAATGCAAAAATGCCAGACCGTGCACGACCTGTCCAAGTCACCGCCGCGGCCGCACGGCCCGGTCACGCCTCATCAGAATATGATTGACACCGTTCGGCGCGGGGGTATAATAAAAGAGGATGGAACCGCAAGCTCTTTTTGGTTAATCGCTTAGAGGAAGGAAACCATAGCATGCTTCCTGGCGGATGGGAGTGGATTATCGTCATCGTGATCGTCCTGCTGCTCTTCGGGGGGCGGAAGCTGCCCGAGTTGGCCCGATCGGTGGGCAAGAGCATTGTTGAGTTCAAGGCCGGCATGAAGGACAAAGGCGAGCTCGAAGAGGGCGAAGCCAAGCCGGCCGAGAAACCCGAAGAGAAAGACCAGTAGGCGGCGGGAGGTTCGCGGTGTTTGGCATGCCCGGCGGATGGGAATGGATCGTCATCCTTGTGGCGGCGCTGCTCATCTTTGGCAAGAACCTGCCCGATGTAGCCCGCTCCATCGGCAAGGCCCTCACCGAGCTGCGCCGCGGCATGGAGGACATCAAGAGCGACGTCGAGAGCGCCGTCTACGAAAGCGAACGCGAGCACCCCAAAAAGCTCGCCCCCCCCAAGACCGACTTGGCCAAGCCCGAGGACGAAGATCCCTACGAGGCTGACGACACGGCGATGTTCGGCGATGACGTTGATGACGAGGGCTTCACCGAGATCACCGACGAGGACCGCGCCGCCGAGGCCGAAGCCGAACAAGACCCAGACAAGGAGCAAGAGAACACCGAGGCCCCCCCTAAAGAGGAATCGGGCAAGCTCGAAGAGACCCCACCCGATTCATCCCAACCCGAACCCCAGGACGACGCGCCCGCCACCCAGCCGGATCAGGAAGAGAAGAAGGCGTCGTAGGTTCTGGCACAGATCGCCCCATCGAAAGACTCGCGCACCCGGTCGCGGGGGGGCATGCCGCTGGCGCTCACCTGCACGGGATTCAGCGCGTCCACACCCATCTCGATAAGAAAAGGGATGAACTCCGACACCGCACCGCAGGAGAGTCGAAGGGGCGAAAGGGCGAAAGGTCAAAATGTCGAGGAGTGGATTCCCGCTTGCGCAGGGATGACAATGCCCTGGTCTTTGACTTCTCCTGACTTCTGTCTCCTGTATTCTGCGCCACTGCGCCCTTGACTCTTTGCGTGAGATATTCTCTTCCTTACCTCGGGCCGCCGCCGACCTCCTCCAGCGCCTCACAGATGGCCTTGATATTTTCCAGAGGCACGTCGGGTGCGCACTCGGCATTCAGCATCAGCCCGCCGTCGGGGGAGTAGAGCGCATCGCGACACTCGCGGACGTGCGCCTTGATCTCGCCCGGCGTTGCAAAGGGGAAGAACTGGCGGTCCAGGTCGAGATTGATGCAGACGTTCCCCTTGGCCACGTTCACGAGACCCTCCAGCGTGTTGGCGCGTATCTGCGGGTTGATGACCGTGACGCCGCACTCGACCAGGTCCGGGATGATCTCCACAATATGTCCGTCGGAGTGGAGGTAGACGTGCACCCCTCGCTCTCGGCAGCGGCCGTAGATGGCCGCAAAGCAGGGCTTCAGATAGCGGCGCCAGTCGGCCGGGCTGATGGGCAGGGCGTCCTGCATGCCCATGTCATCGCCGCCCGACAGCATCTCGATGCCGCACTCGAGCCACTTGTCCACGAGGGCGAGGTTGTGGTCCAGGACCATCTTGACGAGTTGGTCGAGGCGGGGGTCGTGCGTGGCCACGTCGATCATGAAGTTGCTGAACCCGCGCAGGTAGAAGAGGCGCATGAACATGAAACCGTGGATGAATCCGCCGGTGGCCAGGCCGCCGTTCTCCGTCGCCCGGGTGCAGCTTGCGGCGCGCGCCTCCCAGTCCACGGGGTCGCCGCGATCGTCCACTTGCCGGGGGTCGGGCGGGGTGTAGCTGTCGAAGGCCGTCCAATCCTGCAGCGGGGCCTCGGCCTCGACGGGGATCGCCGCCATGCCTTCCTCGCAGTTGTCCCACACGATGCCCCAGGCGTCGGTCCAGCGGCCGGCCTGGTAGTGGCGGTCGAGCTTCTGTTCCTTCCAGGTTCCCGGCTTGAAGTGGGGGAAGAGCTTGGGGTGCTGGAGGAAGATTTCGTCGAGGGCGTCCTTGTGCTTCGCCCGCGCCGCCGGCAGACAGGAGACGGTACAGGGGATCCAGTCCGGCTTGTCAAAGAGCATTGCCTTGAGAAGGTTCGTCACACGTTCGTTTTTTTCCATGGCAAACTTCCAATGGCCTCAGGGTGACAAATCATACGGGAATATCGACCGGCTTCTGCTGGTCCGCCGATTCGTAGACCGCGTCCATGAACTTGGCGAGGGTGAGGCCGTACTCCACGGGACAGAGCGGCTCCTCCTTGCCGAGGATCGCATTCACGAAATTCGCCTGCGGGGTCCGGTTCTCGGGGACCTCCGGTGTCACCTCGCCCGTCGGGCCGTAGACCTTCAGGTCCTGGCCGCTGTGATGTAGGGTGAACTCCAGCTTTGTGCCCGTGATGATGAGCCGGCTCACCATGCCGGGCTGCCACGTCTCGCCGCTGATGGCAATGCTGCCCACCGCGCCGTTGTCGAAGCGGATGCTCAGTGATGAGCAGACGTCCACCTCCTCCGTGCGGTTGTCGATCTCGGCATAGACGCGCGCCGGCTTCAGGCCCGTGGCCCAGAGCATCCCGTTAAGGAGGTGACTGCCGCTGTCGTAGAGCTGCCCGCCGCCGGAGATGTCTTTCTTGAGACGCCACTTTTTCTCCGGCTTCTTGGCCAGGTTCGTCAGCCAGCCTTGGTATTGATGGCCGTGGACATAAACGATGTCGCCCGCGTCGCCCTTCCGGATCGCGTCGCGCATGTACTGGAAGTTGGCCGTGTAAACGCTCTGGAACGAAATTTCGAGAATGCGTTTCGTCTCCTTCGCCTTGGCCAGGAGATCGACGGCGTGGCCGGTTTCCGTTACGAGTGGTTTCTCGCAGAGGACATGCAATCCGGCGTTGAGGCACTTCATGCAGAAGGGGTAGTGGAGCGAGTGGGGCAGGACGAGGCTGACGGCATCGGGCTGCACGTCCTTGACCATCCTGTCGAAGTCATCGAAGGCCTGTGGCTCGACGCCCGCCGGATCGAAGACCTCTTTTTTCATGATCGCCCGGGGTTCATCGAGGAGATCGCAGTAGGCGACGACCTCGGCATCAGGGAGTTGCAGGTAGTTCTTGGCGTGCATGCGACCCAGGTTGGAACAGCCGACGATTGCGACACGAACCATTTCTTCTTCCTTTCTGAGTTGGACATCCCTTCCGGTGGTTCGGAACAGTCTATCGACATCATGCCTTCGATTCAAGGGCCGCGACGGCCTACTCGATCGTGGCGATCTTCCAATCCCGTCCCTGCTTCACGCATTCGATCCGCGCCGCCTCCCATCGGGCTTCGCGTCCGGAAGGGGCCAGGCGTCGTCGCCCTGCTGCTTGGGATACCTCGGTAGATTCTTCGCCGGCGGGATGGGAGGTGGATCAATAAGGAATGGGCGGTTGCCTCTCCCCTTCAGCGTCCTGAAAGGCGAGGGTGGGGGCACGCTTTCATAGGGAACCGCCCAAAATTTTTGGCAACCCTTTCGCCAAGTGTAATGGCCGGTGATTTGTTCCCTTGCGATTCCCGCGTACGCGGGAATGTCGTCCGCTTTTGAGGGATCAAATTCCCATCGCTACACGTGGCGAGATGGTTACGTTTCCCTTGCGTGCTTCGGGCGGATACTGTATGTCCCTCATGCGGTTTGGATCAGCTGGGTACCTCCGTTGCCACATAGCGGTATTTCCCCGCCATGTCGTAGCCCCAGCACGGTTGATAGCCGCCCCAGTCTTTTTTGATTGGGTATGGGGACATGGTTGGGTCGAGGATATACCCCCGCCAGTTGACCCACGCGTGCCACAGACCGTCGTAGTATCCAAAGACGATCCGGCCGTCTTTTACATTGCTCTTCAGCAGGCGATGATACAGCACCGTCGCGAGTGCCGTGCAATCGCCCCGGCCGGTCTGCTCGGTCGTGGTGGGCAACTGCCAGACCACACTGGTCCGGGGCGCCCGGTAGTAGTCGAGTTTGGCGGTTTCGGCTAAACATCGCTTGACTCGGTTCCATTCGGAATCGTAGGGGGTGTGGTATGCAGGTACCGCTTGGTAGCGGACTTCTTGACATCCTGTCGTCACCACGAAAATGGCAAAAAGAATTTGCATCTTGCGCTGCATACCACACCCTCCCGGGCTTCGTGGCCTCATCCTTAAGTGGTCATCCATGACGGGATGGTCATCCATGACGGGGGGCTATCTCGCAAGCATCGTGCCAGAGGGTTCGGAGGGTCTTTTTCGGGCGCGGTCCGAGCCGGATGAGAGATGCCCTGAGGCCGTTGTAGATGCCCCAGACCGGCAAATGGGATTCTGCGATCCGCAGCCGGGAAGGTCTGTCAGGTGGATGGTATGGAGTCAGAGGGCCCCAGGAAGCGGGGTTTTTTTGCTCCAGCGCGAGCGACCCTTAGGGATTGGGGTTCAGGTCTCTTTGCGAGGCGTCCGGATGGCCTCTTGCGCCGCGTTGAGCAGGTCCGAGACCTTGTAGGGCTTGTTGATAAAGTGGAACCCCCGGCGACGGATGACGGGCCACTGCGACTTGTCATCGCTATAGCCGCTGGCCAGGAGTACGCCCAGATCGGGCTTCCTGGAGCGCAGTTCGTCGATCAGCCATATCCCGTCCTCATCGGGCAGGACCACATCGCTGAACAGCAAATCGATCTCCCCATCCAGTTTTTGAAAGACTTGCAACGCCTGCCGCGCGCTGGACACGGGGACTACGTCGTAGCCGTATTGCGAGAGCGCCTGCGCCGCCACGAGTCGCACGTTCTCCTCGTCTTCGACCACCAGAATCCGCTCTCCTTTGCCCTTGGGCATCTCGGAGTGTTCCGTTTCGGAATTCCCCGCGCCGGAGGTATCCTCTGCGATGGGCAGATAGATCTCGAACGTGGAGCCGCGGCCGGGTTGACTCTGAACGCGTGTCCACCCACCATGGTCCTTCACGATGCCGTAGACCACCGAGAGGCCCAACCCCGTTCCTTTGCCGACGCCCTTCGTGGTGAAGAAGGGCTCGAAGATTCGCGCCATGACCTCCTCGTCCATCCCCGCACCGGTGTCGCCTACACGGATGCAGACGAATCGCCCTGCCTGGGCCTCGGGGGTTTGCGCAACGTCCTGCTCCGTTACTGTGGCCGGGCACGTTTGTATGGTCAACGTACCCCCGTTGGGCATGGCGTCTCGGGCGTTCAGGGCCAGGTTCATGACGACCTGCTCGATATTGCCTGCGTCTCCTTCGATGATCAAGGGGCCATCGTCAAACTCCGTGAGGACGGTCACATCCTCCCCGATGATGCGGTTGAGCATCTTCAGCAGGTCACTGATCGTGGCGTTCACGTTGAGGGGGGCGAAGTCCGTGGGCTGTTTGCGACTGAAGAGGAGGAGCTGCCGTACGAGATTCGCGGCGCGGAGCGTGGCGCCGTGAATGTGTTTGATGTTGTCATAGAGGGGGTTGGACTCATCGGCGTCCCACAGGCCCAACTCGGCGAATCCCTGGATGGTGGTGAGCAGGTTGTTGAAGTCGTGCGCGACGCCGCCCGCCAACCGTCCGACTGCCTCCATTTTCTGCGCCTGCAGAAGCTGGGCCTGGAGCTGGCGTCGCTGCTCCTCCGCTTGTTTCCGTTCGGTCACGTCGTGCAGCGTGGTGACAATGACCGACTCGCCGCCGAGCGCCACGGTCCTGGAATAGACCTGGACGTTTACGACTTGGCCGCCGGTTCGGACGTCCCGGATCTCGTAGCCCTTGTCCAGTTCCTCGCGTGGCATGGTGCGGCGTTTTTCCAGGATGTGGCGGTCATCGGGGTGAATGACATCGAGCACGTCCATGCCGATGACTTCGTTCTTGCGCTGGTAGCCGTGCAGTCGCAGCCATGCCGGGTTCACGTCGATGATTTTTCCCTGCCGGGTCAGGCTGATCGCCTCGGGGGAGTCCTCGAAGAGGGTGCGGTATCTGTTTTCGGATTCGGAAAGTTGTTTTTCGGCCTCCTTTCGGTCGGTGACATCGCGGAGGGAAGCGAGGTAGGCCGGTTCGCCTTCCCACTCCACCTCGACCATCCGCATCTCTGCGACGACCGGCTTGCCGCCTGGACGGAAGATGTCTATCTCGACGCGTTCCTCGGGTCTTCCCGGCAGGCCGAACGTCCCGCCTATGAGCTTGTCGGCCGGGGTTCCCGTGATCGCTTCGGCCGCCGGGTTTGCGAAGCGCACCACACCCTCTCTGTCCAGAATGACCATCGCATCCGCATTCTGCTCGATGATGTAGCGCAGATTGGCCTCGCTGGTCTGCCGCGCGTCCTCTGCTTCCTGGCGAGAGAACAGGTGGCCCAGGATCGAGGCAAAGAGCGTCAGCGCTTCCCTGTCCTGCTGTGTCATCCGGCGCCGGGACATCAGATTGTCCGCGCTCAGCAGCCCGATGATATTCTCTCCGTCTGCAATCGGCGCTATGACCCGTTCTCCTTTGTCTGCCATCTCGATCCCCGCATCACAGAAGGGGCCTTCTTGCAGGACGGCTTCGTTCCCGCCGGTTTTCTTCAGCGATTCGAATATCCCCGGCAGATGGCGGCGCCAGTCCCTTTCATCTCGAGTGCGGCCCTCCTTGTCCGTTCCGAACGAGCCGCGGATGTAGTCAGGGTCCGTCCGGTCAAAGAACCATATCCCCATGCGGTCGAAGCCCAATCGCTCCCGGCCGAGCTCCACGGCTTGGCGGCAGAGGCCGTCGAAGGACTGGGCTTGCGTAAGGTGATCTGTCAGGTCGAGCAGTCCCCGGAGCTGATTCTGGAGTTGGCGTTCCACCTCAGTAACAGGGTCGCTGGTTGTCTTTTTTGAGCTCTGCGCCATCTTGTTTCCGGTTCTTCCCGGGTTTTCCCTCCGGGACCCTGCGCCTTATAGGAGGCGGTCATCCAGCCACGATGCGCCTACCAAGACGTGTGCTGCTGTGTTTTGCCGCTATTCCCGTCTTCACTCGTCAACCCCAACAGATGCGGCAGGTTCTCGGTGTTCCTGAAGTCCCCGACCACTCGGCGGACGGGCGGCGGCGACAGCTTGATCAACGTGGGTGTCGCCAGAATGCGGTCATCCCGCCCCATCTGGGGCCGTTTGAGAAGGTCTACGACCTCGAGGGCATAGTTGTTCTTGAGACGTTTATCCAACAGCCTCCTGATCTGCGCTGAGGCTTCGACCGAACGCGGGTGCTGTCCAACCACATACAGCCTGAAATGATACATGGCTCACGTCCTCCCGTTATGACGCCACGGGCCTCCGAAAACGCCTCAGACAATCGTGGCAGTTTCGCCCATTCTCCCGGGAAGTTGTATCCCGTCACAACTCGCCCTCCAGGAGAGAGTCAGGGTTCAGTTTCGGTTCACTAACGGGCTTGCGACGGACCCATCCCTATGCCGGCGAGCGTCCAGGATGCAATGCGCCGCCACGGTTGAGATGAGTGTATGGACGAATGCATGTCCAGGGAGGAAAAGATGCCTGCGCTGGCGCTGTGGGTAGAGACTGAACGCACCCCCATACGTCCCTCGTTTTGAAAAGCACGACTTCTGTCGCAGAATGGCCCCCGCCATCACATGACTTCCTCCCCAACGTTGGAAGCCCCCCGAACGACTATCGCGTGCACGGCTGCCTCACAAAAGCACTTGTAGAATAAGTCTACGGGGTGGCCTGGGTTGTGTCAACAACAAAAAACGAAATATTTTCTGGCACAAGCATCTTGAACTGCGGTATATTGATGGGGGCAGCAAAGGGGACCTTGCTCGATCCATCGACTTCATTCCCGAAGGTTTAGTGTGTGAGGGACAAATGGCAGAGGACAAATCCAAGCCGAAGACTCTGAAATCCCGAAAACTTGACGCGAAGGTCCTCATCATCGACGACGACGAGGGCGTTCGGGCCTTCTGCCGACAGGCCCTCCACCCCCTCGTCACCTCGGTCGAGGTCGTGGAAAGCGCATCTGCGGGGATGATGCAGTTATCGAAAAACTCCTTTGATATTGTCGTTACCGACCTGCAGATGCCCGAGATGGACGGGTATAGCGTGGTCGAGCAGATCCGGTCGCGCTGGGCCAGCGTCGAGATCATCGTCATGACGGCCTTCCCCGGGGAGGGTGTGGTGGACCGCCTGCTGAACCTGGGCATCTCGTACATGTTGGTCAAGCCGATCTCGATTCCCCAGCTCTTCTATACCATCATGGGCGCATGGAAGATGGCCGAGCTCCGTCGCGAGAATGAATCGCTGCACCGGGTCATGGCGGAAAATCCCTTCGGCATCGTGGGCAACTCGGAGAAGATTCGTCAGGTGACCGACGAGATGCGCCGAGTGGGGCCGCTTGACGTGCCTGTCCTGATCGAGGGGGAATCGGGGACGGGCAAGGAGCTTGTGGCGCGGGGGATTCATGCGTGCAGCCGACGGGAGAAGGGCCCCTTCATCGCGGTGAACTGTGCGGCCGTGTCGCCCATGCTGATCGAGTCGGAGCTCTTCGGGCATGCCAAGGGGGCCTTCACCGATGCGCGGACCGACAAGACGGGCCTGATCGAAGCCGCCGACAACGGGACGCTCTTCCTGGATGAGATCGGCGAGATGCCTTTGGAGCTGCAGCCCAAGCTCCTCCGGGTCCTCGACAGCGGCGAGATACTCCGCGTCGGCGACACCAAGCCGCGCTACGCGGACGTCCGCGTGATCGCCGCGACGAACCGGTCGCTCCAGGAGCAGGTGGATGCCAGCGAGTTTCGCAGCGATTTATTTTATCGGATTCGCGGGTTTGGGATTACTCTCCCTCCGCTTCACCAGCGCGGGGCGGATGTGATCGGCCTGGCCGAGCATTTCCTGAAGCGCTACTGCCCTGCCGGGCGCAAGCCGCTGAAGCTGACCCCGGAGGCGAGAAACGTGCTTATGGCCCACCCCTGGCCGGGGAACGTGCGCGAGCTGCAGAACCTCGCCGCCGCGCTTTATGCCGCTGCGACGGGCGATGACGTCCGGGCGCAGGAGGTCATGAAGCTCCTCGGCGTCAGGGATGCCGGGCCGGAGAACGAGGGCATACTCACCTACAAGGAGTTCAAGGACAGCGAGCTCGCCAGAGTGGAGGCGGACTACTTCAGGGGCCTGCTGGCGGCCTTTGGGGGAAATGTAAGCAGGGCGTCCGAGGCCGCCGGCATGCACCGCGCAAACCTGCGCGAGAAGCTGAATCGGCATGGACTCGATGCCGATGAGTTCCGGGAGCAGGCCAAGGGGGCATAGGTTCCTGTCCGGAATTCGGCCAGTTATAGCCGCACCCTTTTACGGGTGCGGTCTTCCCCCAGGCATAGGGCCTGCGGCTGCAGGTTTTCAGATAGGTTCTAAGCCCACGCCGAATGAAGCATTCTTACCCCAGTCGCACCCGCCGACTGGAGCAACCTCACACCCGTTGACAGTCTCTACGCCCCTGGGAGGCGCGTAAACAAGGCCATCGCGCAAGTTTTTGGGTGTTCCCCGCTTTTGGCACATTCCTTGCTGTTCCGCTGTGTGGCTATTCTGGCCAAGGACGGAGACGCATCTTGGGTTCCATGCATCGCGTGCAGGGGACCGTGCACCACAGGTAAAGAGCTAAGGAAGCAAGAGAAAATGGCGGCTGGAAGCACCATTCGAGAGCACACCGAAGATACCCGTTGCGAGCGAATCGACCAGTTCCGCCTGATGATCGACAATTCCCTGGATGTCATCATTATCGTGGAGTGCGCCAGCGGTAGGATCCTCGAAACCAACCGCGCTCTGGAACGGGTCCTTGGTCATAAGAAGGAGGACCTTCAGGGAAAACCCTTCTCCTGCCTGTTTTCCCCCGATGCCGCCCAGGGGACCGACTTGTGGCAGGAGAACCTCCGGGTGCACGGGTACGTTTTTGAGGCGCAGGAGTTTGCGCGCGCCGATGGCAGCATATGCCCCATGGACCTGACGGTTGCCATGATCCCCTGGAACAGCGGCACGGCGGCCCTGATAACACTGCGGGATGTAACCGAGCGCATCGAGGCGGAAATGAGACGCCGAGAGTCGGAGGAGAAGTACCGGATTTTGTTCAACAACTCCCCGGAGGCGATTAGCGTCACTCAAGCGGGGGGGCTGGTTGATGTAAACCCCGCCTGGCTCCAACTGCACGGGTTCGATCGGAAGGCCGAGGTCGTTGGGAAGCCGATCACCGATTTTATCCACCCCGACGACCGATGTATCCTGGACCGACGCCGCAGGACGCCCCCCGATCAACTGGAGAAGGGATACGAAATCCGCGACCTTCACAAGGATGGCAGCGCCATACATGTGGAGGTCTATTCCAGTCGAATCCGACTTAATGGGAAATATGCCATCCTGACCACCGTTCGCGACATCAGCGAGAGAAAGGACCTTCAGAAGGAGTTGATTCAATCGGCCAAGATGGCCGCGGTGGGGACCATGATCTCCGGCATCGCACACGAGCTGAACAACCCCCTCGCGGCCATATCCGGGTATGCGCACCTGCTGTCGGAGAGCGGCGAGCTGGCCGGCCAGAGCCGGCAGGACGTGGAGCGCATCACCGTCCAGACGGCCCGGTGCGCCGCGATTGTCGAGAACCTGCTGCGTTTTGCCCGGCGGGAAAAGGCGGAAAAGGCGGCCACCGACCTGAACGAAGTGCTGCAGAATACGGTCGATCTCCGGCGCTATGAGATGCATGTGAATGACGTGGACGTGATCGAGGAGTATGAACCGGACCTCCCAAGGCCCTGCGTGAACGCCCACCAGCTTCAGCAAGTTTTCCTCAACATTATCAACAACGCCTTCGACGCCATCACGGAGCGGAAAGGCGAGGGGAAGATCCTCGTGCGAACGCGGCGAGAAGACGCCGCCGTGCTGGTGGAGATCGAGGACGACGGCGGCGGTATCGAAAACATGGATCGTATCTTTGAGCCGTTTTTCACCACCAAAGACGTGGGCAAGGGGACCGGCCTGGGCCTGAGCGTCGCCTACGGGATTGTCGAGGCGCACGGCGGCTCGATCCATGTCGAAAACACCCAAGAAGGGGCACAGTTCACCATCCGCCTGCCAATTCCTGGGGCCGAGGGCGGGGCGCAGCTCAAAGAAGGGCTGGAGAAGGAATCTTCCATGGGCAAGAAGGTGCTGGTGATCGACGACGAGGAAGGCGTGTGCGAGACCATTTGCCATAGAGCAGCTCCGGCAGGTGGTGAACGAAGTGGCTGCGCTCGACTAACAAGGAGGACCCGATGAGCGCTGAAGTTATCTTGGTCATTGACGACGAGCAAGACGTTGCCGAGGCCGTCCGCCGCATTCTCAGCAAGCTTGGCTATCATGTTGAGACAAGTTATTCCTCCGAAGATGCCCTGGAGCGATTGGAACGGGAGCATTTCGATGTGGTCATCAGTGACCTGATCATGCCGGGGGGTATATCGGCCCGGGACATCTACGAATGGATCAAGGCGCACGTACCCAAACTGGCGCGAAGAGTGATCCTGATGACCGGCGCAACGGCAGGGGATAGGGCCGAGAAGCTGCTGTCCGGCATCGAGCTTCCTGTGATCTGGAAGCCGTTCAGCGTCGAGGAGCTGCGAAACACTGTCGCCGGTGTGATGGCCCATGCCTGAGAAGAGGAAGAAGATGACTCCGGGTGGGATACTGGTGGTTGACGACGACGAAAGCGTGCGCGAAACCATCTCGCGCATCTTACAGTCCAAGGGATTTGAGACATCAACAGCCAATGGCCCACGCGAGGGCCTCGCCGTTGCCGAGCGGATCAAGCCGGACTTGGTCCTGACCGACATCAAAATGCCCGAAATGGACGGAGTGGAGTTTGCGCGAGCGATCAAGCAGGGCCACCCCGACACGCCGGTCATTATGATGACGGCCCATGCCTGCGTGGAGACCGCGATCCAGTCGCTCAAGCTCGGTGTGGACGACTACATCCAGAAACCGATCAACTGGAACCAAGCCGTTGCGAGCATTCAATCCGCCCTGGACAAACGGTTCCTCACGCTTCAGAACCGGAAGTACGTGGCGGAGTTGGAACGCCAGCTCGTGGGATGCGACAGACACGATCAGGCACAGTTCCTCAAGACCGTGCGGGGGCTGTTCGATGCAGAAGAGCACGCCAGAGGCGCTATGCTCGACACCGTGGAGAGTCTGGCCATGGCCATAGGAGCAAAGAACGCTACCGCGAAGGATCACTCGAAGCGGGTGGGCGCCTACGTGGCCAAGATGGCCGAGGCCCTTTCCTTCTCCGAGGAAGAAGTCCGCAAACTGCAACTGGCAGGATTGCTGCACGACATTGGGACGATCGGCATCCCGGACGGAATTCTGAGAAAACCAGTTGGGCAGATGACCTTCGATGAGTTGGCCGCATACCAGGAGCATCCGGTGACTTCCTTCCGGATCCTTCAGCCGATTCGGGAGTTTCAGCCGATTCTTGGCGCGGTGCGTCATCACCACGAGCGCTTCGACGGGGCGGGGTACCCCGATGGACTTTCCGGGGGGCGGATCCCTATGGGCGCCCGGATGATCGCCGTCGCGGATGTGTTCACGGGCCTCAATGTCGATGATATCTACGGTGACTCCGTCAACGAAGAGTTTGCAGTGGAACGGCTCATGGCGGAGCGGGGGACGTGTCTGGATCCGAAAATGGTGGACGCCTTCATAGAGATCTTTCAGGGAGTGGCCGTGTGATTAGGAGATGGAAAACGGGACATCGAACGAACTCCGGAGGAGTGAGGAGTGCCAGGTAAGAAATAGGCGACAGAAAATGAGCAAACGATATGATCACCAGCGCAAGCCAATATGACACCGGAAACGTTCTTGTAGTCGATGACGAAATCGTTGTCCGCGAGGTGCTGTCCCGCATGTTGCGCACGAAAGGATGCTCCGTGGAGCAGGCAACCAACGGTGCGGATGGGCTGGCGAAGGTCGAGGAGAAGCCATACGATGTTGTTATCACCGACATCAAGATGCCCAAGATGGACGGGTTCGAGTTTATGGAGAACCTGAGGACACTCGACCCGGAAATTCCCGTCATCATCGTGACCGCCGTGGGAGACGTGAAGAATGCCGTAAAGGCCGTCCAACTGGGAGCTTATGATTTCGTGCACAAGCCCTTTGGGGCCGGCGCCGAGCTCTGGACCACGGTGGAGCGCGCCATCGAGCTGCGCCGCACCCGGCTCGAAAACGAGACATACCACCGGCAACTCGAAGAGATCAATACGCGGCTCACCCGCGAGCTCCAGCTCGCCCGGCGCGTGCAGGAGTGCTATGCAGCGGGTTCCCTCATCCCCGATCAGAGGTTGGACCTGGCGGGTCTGTACGAGCCCTGCTTCAACGTGGGGGGCGATCTCTACGGCGCATTCCCTATCGGAAAGACAAAGTACGCCTTCTATATGGCCGATGTCTCCGGACACGGTCCCTCGGCCGCGCTTATCACCGCGATGGTCAAGATGAACATCGAGAGCCTTGCGGACCGCTCTGATTCGCAGGATCTCATCGCGGATCCGCCGCGTCTGCTCACGGAGCTGGATCGCATGCTCTTCAAACTTGTGGAAACCGGCATGTTTGTGACCATGATCTATGCCGTGCTCGACATGGAGCAAAACGAACTGGCCTACTGCAATGCCGGGCATTGCTTCCCACTGGTCTTACGGGCCGGCGAGCCCGGGACCGTGTCCCTGGACAACGGCAGGGGCATCGCCTTGACCCTGGCCAAAGACCTTGGGCTGGACTACCAGGGCGATTGCATACGCTTTGGCCCTGGCGACACCCTGCTGCTGTGCACCGACGGCCTCCTGGAGGCCCATGACCCGGACGCCCGGCAGTATGGTTCGCAGCAGCTATCGGAGGTGGCGGGAGCGTCCCAGGCGCCCACCGCCGAGGCCCTTGTTGAGGACATCCGCGCGAGTTTGAGAGAATTTGCTCAAGGCGTTCAGCCTCACGACGATGTGGCCGTACTCGTTGCACGGAGAAAGGATTGAAGGGGATGGATTCCGGCAAAAAAGTCTTGGACTTCGCCGCATCGCCTGCAGCCCAGGAAAGCGGCAGCCGATTCGTCACCAACCGAAAGCGGTTCATCGTCATCACACGGTTCCTCATCTTCGCCGTGGTTACCGTTCTTGCGGGCCGGGAGGCGGCGGCGGAACATCTGTCCATCGTGTACTCGGTCCTTGGGATCTTCCTCCTGTCGAATATCGTCCTGCTCTTTCAGCCCTTCGAACGGTTTGAATCCGAGCGAATTACGGGGTGGATCTTCGGTTTCGATACCTTTTTCGTGAGTGTGTTTGTCTATTATCTGCAAGCGCGGACAACGGAGTTCTACCTCGTCTACTTCCTGACCATCTTCATCGCCGCGTCCTCCAGGAGCTCGGCGGCGGCGGCCGGCACGAGCCTGGTCACCGCCATCATCTATGGTGTGCTCACCAAATATGGCAAGACCGGGGTAGCCCTCTATTCTGTTTCCTTTGTTATGCGCGTGATCTTTTTCTTTATCACCGCTATGGTGGTGGGCTACTTCGCCGAGCAGGTGAAGAAGGAGCGAGAGGCCCGCGAAGCGGCCCAGCGCATGCTCCATTTGAGCCAGCGTCTCGCCACTCTGTTCGACATCAGCCAGAAAATGGTCTCTACGGAGGACTTGGATGAACTGACCCGACACGTCTTCAACAGCGCCGTCCAGGTGCTCGATGCGGACAGTGGATCGCTGATGCTGCTGGATGAAGAGCAAGACGTGCTGCGTATCAAGGAGTGCACCGGACTGAACCCCGAGGCCAGGAACCAAGCCGTCGAGCTGGGCGAAGGGATTGCCGGGGAGGTGGTCCAGGAGGGAAAGGCCCTCCTGCTGAAGGGGAGCATACAGGACGATCCCCGCCGCCGGCCCATCGTGAAAGGCAGGGGCATTTCTTCGTCGGTCTGTGCGCCGCTCAAGATCGGGAGCAGGACCCTCGGCGTCCTGAACATAAACCGGTCCGAGAACCGGAGGGCCTTCGCCGAGGAGGACCTGGACCTGCTCACCGCGCTGGCGAACCATGCGGCGATCGTCCTGGAGAAGGTGAAACTGCACGAGCGCCTGGAGCAGGCCTACGACGCCTCGAAACGGCGTTACCACACACTGGTCGACACCGCCCACGCGATGATCTTCACCACCGACTCCTCCGGCAGGCTGACGTTCGTCAACAAGCACGGCTGCGAAATGCTTGCCCGAGGTCTCTCTGAACTCGAAGGGAAGTCCATCCTCGACCTCATCCATCCCGACGACGTGCAGAGATTCAGGACGTACCTCCAGGAGGTGACGGTGCAGTGCAAGGACATCGCGCGTGTGGAGTACCGGGTGGCTTCGCAGAACGGCGAGTGGCGGCAGCATGCGGCATCCTTTTCCCCCTTGGTCGACACGGTTGCCGATAAGTGTTTTCTGCTCGGCGTCGCCGAAGACATTACGGACTACATCATGTTGCAAAAGCGCCTTGCTCGCTCCGCAAAGTTGGCCACCATAGGGACCATGGTCTCAGGCATTGCACACGAGATCAACAATCCGCTGGTGGGAGTGATCGGGTTCGCGGAGATACTAAAGGAGCGTGAGGATGTCCGGAAGCTCGTAAATGGCGAACTTGATCTCATCCTTCAGCAGGCCTCGCGGTGCGTCAACATCGTGAACGGCCTGCTCCGGTTTGCCCGACAGGAAGAAGCCGCCAAAGAACCGACAGACGTAAACCAAGTCCTCCGCGAATCCATCGACCTGAGGCGTCGCGAGTTCTCCATCCGAAATATCGAAATTGTGGAGGAGTACGACGCCCACCTGCCTGCCGTGCTCGCGGACCGCTCTCAGATTCAACAGGTCTTCATCAACATCATTTCCAACGCCTTCGATGCCATAGTCGAGCGGAACGCCAAGGGCCGCTTGCGGATACGGACCTGGCATGCCCGGGAGACTGTCTCGGTGGAGTTCGCCGATGACGGCGGGGGGATCAAGGAGATCGACAAGGTCTTTGATCCCTTCTACACCACCAAGGAGGTGGGCAAGGGAACCGGCCTGGGCCTCAGCATCAGCTACGGCATTGTTGAGGAGCACGGAGGGCAGATTGAAGCCCGGAATAGTGACACGGGCGCCGTCTTCACCGTCACATTGCCGAGAGCGAACGTTTCAGAGGCGCCTTCCCATCCACCCGCAGAGGCAGAGGGAGCCCGCCGAGTGCTTCAGCGCCCATTGTCGATGCCGAGGACTTCATCTTGAGAATCTGCCGGAACACGCTCGAAGGCCTGGGACAGCTTTCCTGCGATCAAGTCCAGCGCCACCGCGAACTTCTGCTCGTCCGTGAACTTCGACACCTTTCCCAAGAAACACCTCTTTCGTGCGCACGGGTTTCGGCCAACCCCAGCAGGTCTACGACTTCCTTCCCTCAGCCGAAACCCACCATACCCACTACCCTATGAGATGTTTCGCTACTTCAAGAGGGCAGTATATGTGCTTGACAATGCTGATCGAATTCGCTATTGTAGAATAGTATAAAGCCCTTTCCTCTCACGCGCGCCAGTAGCTCAGGTGGATAGAGCATCGGATTTCTAATCCGGTTGTCGGGGGTTCGAGTCCTCCCTGGCGCGCCAGCCTAAGCTGTTGCTCG
>JAADGH010000044.1 GCA_013152475.1 Planctomycetota bacterium | reverse complement strand
CAGGACCTCGCGCAGGGCCTCGGCCAGGGCGCGGGCATCGCCGGGGGGAACGAGCCGGCCCGTCTCGCCGTCGGCGACAACCTCGGGCAGGCCGCCGGCGTTCGTCCCGACGACGGGCCTGCCGAGGGCCATCGCTTCGAGCGCCACGCGGCCGAGGGGCTCGGCCGAGGACGGGACGGCGATGACGTCGCTGTCGGCGATGATGTCTTTCACGTCGCTGCGCCATCCGAGGAAGCGCACTCGGTTCTCGATCCCAAGGACATCACGAAGGTCGTGCAGCGTTCGCACCAGGCTGGAATGGTTGCCGAACAGATCATCGCCCACGATGAGGCCCATGACGTCCGGCAGCTTCGCGATCGACTCAATGAACGTCACATGCCCCTTCCACGGGACGATCTGTCCGATCATCGAAACGACATTTTGTTCCTTGCTCCACCCCAGCTCATGTCGCATGCGTCCCAGCGTTACGTCTTTGCGAAATTCATCCGCGTCGATGCCATTGTGCACCACGGCGGTCTTGGGGTCTTGCCGCCCGGCGGGTGCGATGCGCCGCGCGACGGCCCAGGAGATGGCGATCACTCGATCGGAGAGGCGGTAGAGCATCTTGCCGATCCTTCCGAGCGGCGTTAGGTCGCGCACGTGCCAGACCGACGGCACACCCGTCAGCCGCGCGGCCGCCGCGCCGTAGAGCTGCGCCGTCGTGCTGTTGGCATGGATGAGCGCGATGCGTTCCGCCTTCGCCAACCTGCCGATCCAGGCGGCGACGGACATGACATGACACCCGCACTCCGCCAGCCGCAGCGGATTCGCCGTGCGGTAAATGCGTCGCATGGGTGCGGGTCGGACGTCGATGCCCATGGCCCTCGCGCGGTCGGGTAACTCGCCATCGTCCGGACAGGCCAGGACCGGCTCGAACTCGGCGCGGTCGAGCACGCCCATCAGGGCGAGGAGGCTGTTCTCCGCGCCGGACACCTGCGGGACGTGATTGAGAAAGAGGATCCGCCGGGGCTCGCCCATGCATAAGTCCAGTTCAGGTAACGTATTACCGAAACACTATTGTACCCTATACGCAAGCGGACTTCAACAAAAACCGAGCCGAAAGGGGGCCAGGAGGATTTTGTTCGGAGAGCCCGCCGGGTGCAGCGCGCGCAATGCCCCGGGATCCTTTTTCCAAGTCCTCCGTTGCAGAGGCAACGGCTTTTCGGTATACTTCCCGCTTTCGGGCCTGTGTTCACTCGTGAGGAGATGGAGAGTGCCGACGGTTAATTTCGACGAGCTGCGACAGTACATCGACATATCGAAGGGCGCGGAGCAATTGCTCAGCAAGAGCGAGAAGGAGATCACCTTCAGCCTCAACCTCTACAAAAGCGACGGCGAAATCCTTGAGGCGAGCACCTACGTCATCTATGCCAACGTCGCCCGCGGCCCCGCCAAAGGCGGTATTCGCGTGGCGCCAAGCGTCACCCTCGAAGAGACGCGCGACCTGGCCGAGCGCATGGTCTGGAAGACGGCCCTCTCGGGCATCCCCTTCGGCGGTGGCAAGTCGGGTATCTGCCTGGACCCGAAGGAGATCACCAGGTTCGAGAAGACCGCCATGATGAAGGAATACGTCCACATGATCTCTCTCGAGCTCATGTCGGGCACCTACATCCCCGCCCCCGATCTCGGCACCGGTCCTCATGACATGGCCGTCATCTACGGTGAGACGCACCTGCTCGAATCGGTCACCGGCAAGCCGCCGCGCGTGGGTGGACTGCCCGGGCGCAAGGAGGCCACCGGCCGCGGCGTAGCGCACACCGCGGAGCTCGCCCTCACAAAGCTTCTCGGCCGGAAGCTGGCCGGCTCGACCGTCGCCGTCCAGGGCTTCGGCAACGTAGGGAGCTGGACGTGCTACTTCCTGCACAAGGCGGGTGCGAAGGTCGTGGCCGTGTCGAACGAGTACGGCGGAATCTACGACGAGAAGGGCTTGGACATCGAGGCCCTGATGAGCCATGTTCGGACCTCGCCACGCATCGAGGAGTTCGGTGGTGACACGGTCACGAACGAAGAGCTGCTGGAGCTGAAGGTGGACGCCCTCGTCCCCGCCGCCATCGAGAACCAGATCACGAAGGACAATGCGAGCGCCATCCAGGCGAAGGTGATCGTCGAGGGCGCGAACGGTCCGACCACAAAGGATGCCGACGCGATCTTGGCCGACCGGGGCGTTCTCGTCATCCCCGACATCCTGGCCAACTGCGGCGGCGTGGTGGCATCGTATGTCGAGTGGCGGAAGGCGAAGTCGGGCAGCATCACCGATGCGAAGGAGACCTACCAGACGCTGATGGACCGGATCGACATCGGCTTCGAACAGGTGACGTCCACGGCGAAGGCGAAGAAGGTGCCCCATCGCACCGCCGCCGAGATTCTCGCTGTCTTCGAGGTCATCGAGGCGATGAAAGACCGTGGGTGGGTTTGACAGCCGGCTGCATGCCCCCTGTACAGGCCAGCGGTTCCGCAACAGAGATGTTTTTGAGTTGTAAGCGAGACGCACGATCACGGCTCGCCAAACTCCTCCATGACTATCGCTTCACCTCGGCGGTGTGGACGAGCGGGTTTTTGATGTCCGGCCATGCGTCTGGGCAGTCTCCATGCGATGGGGTTGGAGTTGCGTATCCCCAAGCGTCTCGACGGACTGGTGGGGCAGCAGTATACCCTTGCCCCACAACCCCCTATCCGGATACTACGAACTGTGGACCCGCTGCTGATCGGCGGCGTTCATTGACAATTCGGGTACGGGGCGTTATAATGCACGGCTGAGAAAAGCAAGGGGCCCCATCGTTACGGGCATATGCTTGTCTGGGGGGTCCTTAATCCTAATTTTGATCTCTCCGATTTCTGGCGAACATCGGAGTGCGGAAGTAGGAGTAGGATTAAGATCAGGACGGGTTGGCTGGTTAGGGAAAGGAAGGTCCGATGAAGAGACTTCTCATTGCTTGTGTTTTGGGTGCGTCGTTTGTACTCAGCGGCTGCTTTTCGCCGAAGATCGATCTGAGCGGCTTGGACAACCTGATCCGAGTCGATAAGAAAAACGGCGATAAGCACGAGAAGAAAGATAAGGAAAAAGAGAGCAAGAAGAAAGACGGCAACTGAGGTCGTCTGGATGTCCCGACTTGCCTTTTGCCCGGACAAGGCTATTGACAGCCTTGTCCGACGTGACTATAATACCCGCGTCAGATGATCATATATTCACATGCCCGAGTTCTTGAAAAGGAGCGAACCGCATGCCGGAGATAGACAAGCTCTTGAAAATGGCAAAGGACATCGGCGCGTCTGACCTCCATGTCTCCGTCGGCGCCCCACCGATCCTCCGTCTGCACGGCGTCCTGCGGCGGACGAAGCATCCGCCCCTGTCTGCCGAGCAGTCGAAATCGCTCATCATGGGGCTCCTCACCCCGGACCAGAAAAAGGAGTTCATGGAGACGAAGGAACTCGATCTCTGCTATGAGATACCGGAAGTCGGGCGATTCCGAACCAACGTGCTGCAACAGCGCAAGGGCGTCGACGCCGCGTTCCGCGTCATTCCATCCGACATTCGATCCATCGATGATCTCGGGCTTCCGAGCGTAATCAAAACGCTGCTGAGCTTCCGGCAGGGCCTGATCCTGGTCACCGGCGCGGCAGGGACCGGCAAGACCACGTCCCTGGCGGCGATGATCGACTACCTGAACCAGACCCGCCGTGAGCACATCATCACCGTCGAGGACCCGATCGAGATACTCCACACGAGCAAGAGCTGCCATGTCACCCAGCGGGAGGTGGGGCCGCATACCAACGGCTTCAGCATCGCCCTGCGGGCGGCCCTTCGCGAGGACCCGGACATCATCCTCGTAGGCGAGATGCGCGACCTGGAGACCATGTCCATGGCCATCACCTCGGCCGAGACGGGCCACCTGGTGCTCGCCACGCTCCACACCAGCAGCGCGCCGCGCACCATCAACCGCGTGCTGGACGTCTTCCCGTCGAGGCAGCAATCCATGATTCGCGCAATGGTCTCCGAGTCCCTCCGCGGGATCATGTGCCAGCAGCTCGTTCCCCGGGCGGACGGACAGGGGCGCGTCCTGGCGCTGGAGATATGCGTCGTCACGCCGGCCATCAGCAACCTCATCCGCGAACAGAAGGCATTCCAGATACCGTCCCAGATGCAGATTGGAACGCATCTGGGCATGCAACTTCTGGACGACCATCTGGAATCGCTCGTCAAAACAGGATTCATCACCCGACAGGAGGCCTATGAGCGCGCCAACGACAAAAAGCGCTTCGTGGCTTGATCCGCGGTAAGGAGTGAGAGATGGCGAAGATAGACAAACTGCTGGAGCAGATGGCCAAGACCCAGGCCTCGGACCTGCACATCGCCGTAGGCCAGCCCCCGAAGTTCCGCATCCACGGCGACCTGGGCCCCATCAACGACAAGCCGCTCACCAAGGACGTCCTCGAGTCCTATCTCTTTGAGATCCTCAACGAGCAGCAGTTGGCCCGGTTTCAGAAGGACCACGACCTTGACTTTGCCTACGGCCTGAGAGACGTGGCCCGGTTCCGCGTGAACTACTACATGCAGCAGCACGGCATCGGGGGGGCGTTCCGTCTGATCCCCAGCGTCGTGTGGACGCTGGAAGAGTGCGGCACACCACCGGCGGCGGAGTTCTTCTGCCAGCTCCGATCCGGACTCGTCCTGGTCACCGGCCCGACCGGAAGCGGCAAGTCCACCACCCTCGCCGCAATGATTAACTACATCAATGAGCATTATGACAAGCACATCCTTACCGTGGAAGACCCCATCGAATTCGTCCACGAGAACAAACGCTGCCTCATCACGCAGCGCGAGGTCTTCGCCGACACCGACTCCTTCGCCAACGCCCTCAAGGCGTCCATGCGCGAGGACCCCGACGTCATCCTCGTAGGCGAGATGCGCGATCTGGAGACCATCGGCCTGGCCGTGACCCTGGCCGAGATGGGCATGCTCGTCTTCGCCACATTGCACACCAACAGCGCGGTCAAGACCGTGGACCGCATCATCGACGTCTTCCCCGTGGAGCAGCAGGCCCAGGTGCGAACCATGCTTGCCGGGTCGCTGCGCGGCGTCATGGCCCAAACGCTGCTCCGCAAGGCCGACGGCAGCGGACGTTTTGCGGCCCACGAGATCCTCGTCTCCTCCGACGCCCTGTCCAATATCATCCGCGAGGGGCGCATCGAGAAGATCAAATCCCTCATCGAAGCCGGCAAAAACCAGGGCATGGAGACGATGGACACCTGCATCATGCGCCACCTCCGGGCCGGACGAGTCACCCCTCGGGAAGCCTACGAGAGGGCCCAGGACAAGAAACTCTTCGAAGACTACTGGCAACTCGGCGCCGAGGAGTAAGCATGGCGGGAATGACCAACCGCGAACGTGTGCTGACGGCAATCAACCGGCGACAGCCGGACAAGGTGCCGAAGACGGCCGGCTTCACAGCGGCCATCATAGAGCTGTTCAAAGAGAAGACCGGCGGGAAAGTGGGCCCCCGGGAGTATTTCAAGATGGAGCCATGCAGCGTCGGCTTCAAACCCACCGAGCGGCAGACCGACTTCCGGAAGTTCCACGACCCCGATCTCCCCGAGAACGCCAACATCAACGAGTGGGGCACGGCCCACGTCCCTGGTCGGGTGCACCACTTCACCCACCGGCGCTTCCCCATGGAAAGGTTCGACAGCGCGACCCAGGTGAACGACTACCCCTGGCCCGACATGAAGGAGCCCTACCGCCACGAACACCTGGAAGAACAGGTCAAGAGGCTGCACGACAACAACGAGTTCGTTTCCGGCTCCGTAGCCCACATCTTCGAGACGGCTTGGCAGGTGCGCGGGATGGACACACTGCTCATGGATTTTGCCATGAACCCGGACATTGCCGCGGCGGTGCTGGACCACATCACCGACCTGAAGGCCTTCGTCGCCCGGCGCATGGCCGAAGCCGACGTGGACTGCCTCCACTGCGGCGACGACGTGGGCATGCAAGACCGGCTGATGATGAGCCCGGACATGTGGCGGGAGTGGTTCAAGCCGCGCTGGGCGAAGGTCATCGCCGGCGCGCGCGAGGTCAAACCCGACGTCCACGCCTTCTACCACAGCGACGGCTTCATCGAGCCGATCATCCCCGACCTGATCGAGATCGGGATCACGGTCCTGAACCCCATCCAGCCGGAGTGCATGGACCCGGCCAAGCTCAAGAAGGAATATGGCGACCGCCTGGCCTTCTGGGGGACCATCGGCACGCAGAGCACCATGCCCTTCGGCACACCGGAGGAGGTGCGACAGACGGTAAAGGAACGAATCGAAACCGTCGGCAAGGGCGGGGGCCTGGTCCTTGCGCCCACGCATGTCCTCGAACCTGAAGTACCGTGGGAGAATATCGTCGCGTTCTTCGATGCCGTCGAGGAATTCGGCAGATACGAATGATGGATTGAAGCCGGTCAACCGATTATCCCACTCGCTCATTTCACATCATAACAAATCGCGGAGAAGCACCTATGGCGTCCCGTTACCGAGAGAACAAGGCCGAAAAGATTGGGCGGATGACAAGGGAGTATTCCGGGAAGCTGGATCGCTCCGCGCAGTACCTGTCCATTATCCTGGCCGGCGGCTTTGGGAAGCGGATCAAATCGGAACGGCCCAAGGTGCTCCACGAGGTCTGGGGGGAACCCTCCGTCAAGCGGGTGGCCGACGCGGCACAGAAGGGCCTGAAGAGTCCCAACCAGATCATCGTCGTCGGCATCGGGGCAATGGAGGTCATGGAGGTCATCGGCAAGCAGCCGCACACCCTGTTCGCCTACCAGAGGGAGCAAAAGGGCACCGGCCATGCGTTGCAGGTCGCCCTGGAGAGCGTGGGCAAGAGGGGATTCAATGGCGTGGTGGTCGTCTTCCCCGCCGACATGTGCCTCATCGAGCGCGGCACGGTCCGCAGGTTCATCCGGGCCTTCGAGAAGGCCGACCTGGACATGATGGTCCTGACCGGACAATACGAAGGCGACACTGCGCTGAACCGCTACGGGCGCATCGTCCGTGTGCCGAAGGCGGATGCGAATGGGGATCCCTCGGGCGAGCTGGAAAACGACGTCATCGAGATCATCGAACACAAAGACATCCTCAAACTCGAGAACGGGGCGGCACACGAGACGACCTATCGCGGGAGGCCATATGTCTTCACACGCCAGGAGCTGCTCGAAAACCGGGAGTTCAACTCCGGCGTCTACGCCTTCCGTGGTCCGGACCTGATGAAGCATCTCTACAGGATCACCTCCGACAACGCGCAAAGGGAGATCTATGTCACCGACCTCGTCAGCATCTTCAACCGGGCGAAGCTCCGCGTCGGCGCCCACCAACTGAAGGACAACACGCCCATCGTGGCCTTCAACGACAAGAGCACGCTGAAACACATGCAGGCGCTGGCCCAAAAGATGCGGTACGACCAGCTCAAGGACATCATATCCATTGAGGACGAAGATCAATTCTTTCTCGCCGACGACGTGGTCCGCGACCTCCTCCGCATGGAGAGAAAAGGCAAGCCCCTGGACATCGTCATCGGCCCGGGGGCGCACGTATCCAAGGGCGTGAAGCTGAACCGGGGCGTGGAGATCGCGCGCAACGCCATCCTCGACGGCAACATCATCCTGGGCGAGGGGGTGAAGATCCATGAGGGCGCAAACGTCTCGACCTATCCGGAACAGACCCTCGTCCTCGGCGACGGAACCGAGATTCTCCAGGGCGACATCGTCAAGGGCAACACGCACATCGGCAAGAACTGCCGGATCGAGTCGAGCGTGAACATCACCGGCTCGGACGAGTTCCCCACCCGCATCGGCGACAAAGTGACAATCAAAGGAACGAGCTACGTCTTCGGATCCATCATCGAAAAGAACTGCTGGATCGAGCACTCCGTCATCATCCGCATGTATGTTGACTGCGTGAAGGCGAAAGACGGGACAATTCGGAAGATCAAATACTATCTGCCGCCGCCCGAAGGCAATGATTCCCTGCGCCCCATCGAGAAGTGAAGTGGGGTGGGACCTGCCCCATCGGAAAGACTGCCTGACGGCGGCAATCTGCCTCCTGCCCTTCCTCTGCCCCCCAGCAGGCGCACAAGACTCCCGCCACGAGATCGACCTCGCTGCCGCGAAAAACGGCGGGCGCATCGTCTGCGTCAGCTCCAAGGCCCGACCCGATATGCTTCGGTTCCTGAACGACGGCGACACCTCGCCGAGTTCCGTTTTCTCCTTTTCCGATCGCGCCAAGCATCCACAGGCGATCACCTTGAGCTTCGCGGCAAATCGTCCGGCCCGTTTGAGCCGACTCGTCATTCACCAGCCGCAGACGATATCCCCATGGTTCAGGGAGCGCTTTCTTGCCCGCTTCGAGGTCTATACCTCCCGCATCAGCAGCCTGACCGGCTTCGAGCCCTGCGGGACCTTTGAGTGCGCCGTGGAGAAAGGCTTTCCGCAGACCTTCAACCTCGGTGACCGAGAGGCACGCTTCGTCCGCCTGGTCGTCACGTCCACGGGTCTCGGCACCGGCGGCATGATCGGCGACGTGGAACTCTGGGGGACACCCCTTTCCTCAAAGGAGCGGATCATCACCCTCGCCGATGAGTCCCGCGTCATCGACTTGGTGCGGGAGAGCTGCGAGGGCATCGTCAAGCTCGACCTGACGCCAATCGAGAAGGCCCTGCTCTCCGATGCGCGCGACTTCCGCCTGGACAAGCACCGGCTCATGGACGCCTCGCTCATCGTCAGCGGCGCGAAGACGGCGCCGGACCGCGACCGATACCGTGCGAAGTATGACGCATTTGTCGAGAAGCTCCGCTCTTCCGGGCGCATGGCCGTGGGCGGGCCGCGCGCGAGGGCATGGGCCATCTTCAATGCCATGCACCGCGACCTGCTCCGCGCATACATGACAAACATCAGCGACATGCGCCAGGTCTTTGACCGCGGCGAATACAACTGCGTGAGCGCATCGATCCTCTTCGCCTCGCTCGCGGGGGAGTTTGGGCTGAAGGTCACCGCCGAGGACATGGCCGGCCATGTTCTCACACGCGTCGACGGAGGAAGCGAGTCGTTCATGGTCGAGACCACCATCCCCGAATGGTTCCGTATGAACCCAGTCCAGAAAAAGATCGCCCTTGGCGACCTCGCGACGGAACACAACTTCGACGCCCGCCGTCCCGTGACGCCCCTCGGCCTCGTGTCGCTCGTCGCGTTCAACCGCGGCGTCCACCTGATGAAGAAGGACCTGTTCCGCGAGGCCATTGCGGCCAATTTCGTCGCGGCCATGCTGGACCCCGGCTCGCCCGAGGCGGTGGAGAACCTGCTCTGCGCCTACACCAAATTTGCCTTCCACCTGGCCAAGCAAAAACGGTATGATGAGGCCCTGCATGCAATCTCGAAGGCGCAGAAGATCGATCCCTATCGTCTGTCGCTGCGCGTGACGCGCAGTGTGATCGAGACCGAACGCGAAGCACTGGAAAAATGATTACCAAAGAAGACCTGAAACGCGACATCCTCGTCCTGGGCCTGGGACCGGGCGATCACGTCGTCGTCCACACCTCCCTGAGCAAGGTGGGCCGCATCGACGGCGGCCCCGAGGCGCTCCTGCAGGCGTTCCTCGATGTGCTCGGCCCCGAGGGAACGATCCTCGTCCCGACGTTCACCTATTCCTTCTCCGGCCGGCCGGGGACGGCCCCCTTCGACCGATGGCACACCCCCGGCTCGCGCACGGGCATCTTCACCGAGGCGGTCCGCACCCATCCGAATGCTCACCGCAGCGCACACCCGACGCACTCCGTTGCCGCCGTCGGGGGACGGGCGAAGGAGTTCACCGAGGGGCATGAATCCGTCTCCGCCCTTGGCATCGGGTCGCCGATGTACAAGGCCGCCGAGGCAGGGGGCTACATCCTGCTCGTCGGCGTGACCCACAACCGCAACTCCAGCATCCACGTGGGCGAGGTCCTGGCCAACGCGCCTTACCTCCGGGAGCACTTCTGCGAGGCCTGGAAGCGCACGGCGCGGGTGGTCCGTGAGGACGGCCGCATCGAGGAAATCCCCCTCCACCCGGAGGTCCCCGGATGCAGCGCGGGGTTCGACATCATCGACGTCCCGCTCCGGAAACGGGGCGTCATCAAAGACGGCAGGATCGGCAATGCCGATGCCATGCTCATGAAGGGCCTGGAGATGTTCGCCGTGGTGCGTGAGGTCCTGGAGAAGCACCCGGCGTTCCTGTTATGTGACAATGTGGGCTGCGACGTATGCACCCGCCGCAAGACCGTCACGGGCGCAGCGGTGGCGCGGAAGCAGATGAGAAGGAGCTGAACCATGCTGGCGATGGCAACCACGAAAGACGTGAAGAGACACATGGACGTGCTGACGAGGGACATCGGCACACGACTGGCCGGCTCGCCGGAAGAATTCGCGGCCGCGAAATACGTGACCACGAAATTCAAGGAATACGGCCTGACGAACATAAAGCAGGAGACCTTCCCCTGCGCGTCGTGGACCTGCAAGACGGTCTCCTTCGCGGTCAGGGCCGGCCGCAAGTGGCGCAGCCTCGACTGCATCCCCCTCGCCCACAGCAAGTGCACGAAGGGCACGGTGGAGGCGGAGCTGGTCTA
Organism: Planctomycetota bacterium; assembly: GCA_013152475.1. GTDB lineage: Bacteria > Planctomycetota > Brocadiia > JAADGH01 > JAADGH01 > JAADGH01. The sequence continues at coordinate 7,165 of JAADGH010000044.1, read as the reverse complement.
CCTCGAGACGGCCTCCGAGCGCGACCTGCGAGGCAAAGACCTGAAAGGGAAGATCGGCCTCATCTTCGGCGGCTTCGGCGACCAGCCGGACAAGTACGTCGCCCTGCTCAAGTCGGGGATGGTTGCCCTCGTGATGGTCGATTCGCGCCTGCCCTTCACGTGGCCCGTGGCCATGGGCATGAGCCGCTACTGGAAACGCCTCGGCCGGCAGACGGGCATCTCCATCGCCTACTTCGACGCGTGGGACATCGTGAAGAAGGGCCTCAACCGCGCGCGGATCAAGATCGATGTCCAGGTCAGGAACACCAAGTCACCCAACGCCATCGGCGAGGTAAAGGGATCGGGTTCCGAGGTCATCACCATCACCGCCCATCACGACTCGGTCTACGGCAACGTCGGCGCCGAGGACGACGGCAGCGGGACGATCACCGTCCTGGAGCTGGCGCGGATTTTCGCCGATGCGAAACCCCGGCGAACGCTCCGGTTCATCACCGTCGGCACGGAGGAGCAGTTGTCGGAGGGGTCGAAGCACTACGTCCTGGCCCACAAGAAGGAGATGAAGAAGATCGTTTTCAACCTGAACACCGACAGCATCGGCTCATGGATGGGGCAGAACGAATGTTTCGTCGCCGGCGGCAAGGACCTGGAAAAGTATGCAAACAAGGTGATGGACGATACCGGCTTCAACGCGGAGGTCAAGCGCGACATCTCGCCCTTCAGCGACCAGTTCCCCTTCAACATGTTCGGCGTGCCATCGCTCTGGTTCCACCGGTCCAACTGCCCCGGCGGGCGGTGGTATCACCACAGCAAGCACGACGTTCCGTCTTCGCTCTCCAACGACATAATCGCCCGAACCATCAACACGCAGGCGGCAATCCTGAACGACCTGGCCCATCGAAAGAAACTGCCCTTCAAACGCTCCATCCCCGCCGACCAGATGAAGCTCGTCAAGACCTACAAGCGGGATTTGTATGGTCTGAAGTGAACGAAGGGTGGGGCTTGCCCCCCCGCAAAGCAGACGGACACAGATGATTGTCATTCCCGCGCAAGCGGGAATCCACGGAGGCGGCAGGCCGACGGCTCACCGGAAAGTAGAAGCGGCATCTTGCCGTTTCCCGAAGAGCCTGGAAGGCTCTTCTACGTTGGAGATCGGCGGGCCAATGGCCCGCCCTACGTGTGGTGAGATAAACCAATGACAGACCCCAACCGCCCCACTCCCTGGCCGCGCACCTGGCCGCCATTCTGGCGGGACGTGCTGCATGTGGCGATTGCGGCGGGGGCGGGGAATGTCTTCGCTTTTGTCTTTGGACCCTTGGTGTCTGGTTTGGTGCTGAGGCACCACTCCTTTGAGCCTGGCACTGGGGTATTTATCGCCTATTCGTTCGCTTTGCTTGCCAGAATGGGAATCCTGCTGTTGCCGGCGTTCGTTATTATTGTGCTTAGCCCCACCGACCCACAAGCGCAGAAGGCTTTGCTTCTGTCATTCCTCTCGGCTCTTGTACTGGCAGACGTTATCCCGCTCATGATGGGTTTTGGCCCAAGCCCGATGATAACCATCATTCCAGTCCGTGCATTGTCTGAACTGGGCGCAACAATTGGCGGTTTCGGGCTGGCGGGGTGGCTCTATCTGAAGCTACCTCGGAAAGCTTTCTGGCAATGTTTGGCCCTTCCTTTGGCCCTTGGAATCGTCTTGTTGTTTGCCCGCTGGGGCCAGAACTTGGCGCGGCGGAGGGGGACCGGAGCAGAGAAAATGGATCATGATGGCAAGGGGGTTCGCGGCTATTCTTTCTTCATCTCTCGGCGCAGTTGGGCCAATCGGCCTTGCAGGGCCTGTGATTCCCGTGTGTAAAAATCCCTCCTCTCGGCGAAGCTCTTGTTTCTCAGTATCTTGGCGTGCTCGTCCCGAATCTGTCGAATCAGTTCAACCGCTCGAATTGTCATGGGTCGTCACCTCCCGGGGTGAATAGATTTGCAGCGTTTTGAACCCCAGTTCGATGTTCGCGGCGTTGAAAAGCCTTATCTTATCCAAGCGAACGACGTGCTTGAAGTTCCAGCTCACCAAGACATCCACGTTGGCCACAGTGGCCAGCGCAATATGCAGAGCGTCATTCTCGAAATCAGAGCCCACTGCGCCGCGCTCCAGATAAACCCTGGCGAGCTCCGCAGCGTCTTCGGTCAGCTCGGCAAATTCCGGATCGTAAGACAACAGCTCAGCGTACTTCAGCAGCACTTCCTCGGGCGCGCGCTGGATCTCGGCAGCAACAATCTCGGACAGAACCGGCCTATAGAGGCCCCGCTGGAAGTCCCACATCAGGCCGTTGGACCACGCCGCGAACTCCGCGTCGCAACAGCCTCCGATGACGGAGGTATCCACGTATATCCGCAGTTTTTTCATGCTTATCAATTATACCCCACGATTCTCAGGAATCAAGGATGACATACGGCATAGGCGCCAGGCCCAAGGCGACACACAGACGCCTCATGGCTTCTGAAAGTCCTTCTTCCATCGCTCGAAGAGGTCCTGCGGTCCGCCCTTGATGAAATACATTTTTCCCGTCACTGATCGCTCCTCGCCCGGCGGAATGTCCGGCCATGCGGGACGGGAGTGGAGGCAGGAGTAGTGCGCATTCGTTGCCACACTGATCCCCTCGCCATAGGCCTGGGCGATGGTCCACCCCCCGTCGCGGGAGACGATAAAGATGAACGGATACCGGACCTTGCTTCCGCCCTTGGGGGCCTTTTCCTCTGGCTTCGCCACGGCCCAGCCGCCGTGCAGGGGCTCACCCTTGCCGCCGATGGGCATCTGGAGCATGCACGTCGCGCCGTCGTCGGTCCAGACGAACGAGCGCGTCCGTTCCATGTTGGCGAAATACACCGCCCCCGAGTTGTTGAAGCAGGAGTTCGTGCCGACGCCGGTAAATGTCTTGTCGGTCAGGTTCTTGAGGGCGATGGTGTAATCCACGTAGTCCATGCCCGACTTGAGCGTGATCGTCTGGACCGCCTTGCCCTCGAAGGTGCACTGGTACGATGCCTCGGTATGATCCTCGTTTACGATCCATTTGATCTTCGGCCGCCCGCCCTTCCAGGAAAGGGGAACCCCCTTCGCGCCCGACTGCTCGGGACAGAAGAGGCTGAACCTCGCTTCGGGGAAGTACGGGACCTCGAAGGCCGCGTTCGCCCAACCCTTCGCCACTTGGATGCGGATCGGCTCCTTGCCGTATTTCTCCGGGTCCGGTCCCTTCGCCGGCGGGATCGGTGGGGGCGTGCGGGCGGGGGTCTTGTCCTCGGGCAGGTCCGTCGGCGGCGCGGCGCAGTCCTTCGCGCACCGGAAGCCGAGCCACGGGTGCGCCCGGCTGGTGTGAGCAGAAAAGTTGACGGCGGCGCAGCGGAAATTCGCCTTCAGGCCGTGCGCCCCACCCGCGCCCTTGATCACATACCACGCCCAACCGCGTTCTGGGTTGCTGGGACGGGAGGGGGTGCCCGTCCACTCGGCCACGTTGCCGCACAGGTCCATCACTCCGTACGGACTTGCGCCCTTGGGGAAGCAGCCGACGGGAGTCGTGAGCGCGCGCGTTTGAGGAGCACTGGGGTCATCGGTCCGGGCGGCCTCGTCGTTCCATTCATGCCCCCACGGAAATTGCCGGCCATCCGTGCCGCGGGCCGCCTTCTCCCACTCCTCCGCCGTGGGCAGGCGCTTCCCGGCCCATTTGGCGTAGGCGTCGGCGTCCTGCCAGAACATGTTCGTCACGGGATGATCGCCCATGCCCGCGGGATAGGTGCGGTTCTGCCACCCGCGCGGCGGGCGGTGCTTGGTTGCGTCGATGAACTTCTTGTATTGCTTGTTTGTGACGGGGTACTTGTCAATGAGAAACCCCTTCACGTTCACCGTTCGCTTTGGGGTCTCCGTCAGAAAATAGGACGGATGGATGCCGTACTTCTCGCCCAGCTCCTTGGCCTCTTCCTTTGATGTGCCCATAGTGAACTCCCCGGCGGGGATATACACCATCGGCGCATCATCTTTCACATCCTGCGCGCTTGCACACATGACCGCACCTGCTATGAGTAGAACCAGTAGTCTCTTCATTGTCTCGCCCTCCGCGTCTCGATTCCCGATGTTCACACTCGATCTGATTAAAAACTATTCCCATCCCCTTGTCAAGCTCGCAAGGCCCGAGACGATTCGCAGTTGACCACATCGTTCGCGCCTGTTAAAAGAGATCGCAAATGGACAAGAAAACAGAAATCATCATCCCGCCCATGTCCGCCCGCGCCCTCGTCGTGGCGAAAGGGGAGACGCTGCGGATCGTGGATGTGGACGGCAGGCAGCCGGGCGATCTTGTGGTATTCAACGCCGATGATCTGGCCGAGAGATTTTCGCAATCCCGAACGCGGGTGGAGAATCGAAAGATCAAGATCACGACGGGCGACCGGCTCTGGACAAACACCCAGCCGCCGAAGGTGATGTTCACGATTGCGAAGGACACCTGCGGCGCGCACGACCTGCTCTACACCCCCTGCTGCCGTTATGCGCTGGAGACGCGGTTCGGTGTCTCCCGCGATGGCTGCCTGGAGCACTTGGCTGAGGCGCTCGATCCTTGGGGAATCGGGGTCAATGACATCCCCGATCCGCTTAACCTGTTCTTTGATGTCGCCGTGAGTACCGCCGGAGACATCGTTATCCGCGAACCGACCTCCAAACCGGATGGCCACATCGACTTGAGGGCAGAGATGGATTGCCTCGCAGCCGTGTCCACATGCTCCGTGCCGCTGAGTGGAAAGGCGAACTCAGCGTATCGGCTGGAGGTGTTCTCCGGCACGTAGCCCCCTTCTCTCTTGACTGACGGCGAATCCCTGATAAACTGACCGTCCTGAAAGCCATGATTCATTGAGGAGAATACGCATGAACCTGTATGCCATCGGATTGGCGTTGCTGGCCGTGGGGTTGGTTCTGGGCATGGTCAGTGTGTCCGCCGAGGATCGGCTGGGGCGCTTCGAAGAAAAGCACCCCGACTTCAAGAAGATCGTGCCGGAGGGGGCCGTGGTCGAGAAGGTGGACACCGGCTTTCGATTCACCGAGGGGCCGGTGTGGAATGCCAAAGAGGACTGCCTGCGCTTCAGCGATATCCCCGCCAACATCATCTACCTCTGGCGGTCGGGGAAAAAGTCGGAGGTCTTCCGCGACCCGAGCGGCCACTCCAACGGCCTGACCTACGACAAGCAGGGCCGGCTTATCGCCTGCGAGCACGGCAACCGCCGCGTGAGCCGTACGGAGCGCGACGGCTCGATCACCGTCCTCGCCGAGCGCTACGAGGGCAAGCGGCTCAACAGCCCAAACGACGTGGTGGTGAAATCGGACGGAAGCCTCTACTTCACCGACCCGCCCTACGGCCTAAAAAAGCAGAAAGAGGACAAAGAGCTGGACTTCCAGGGGGTATATCGCATCTCGCCTGACGGCAAGACGCTGACGCTGCTGATCGACGACTTCGACCGTCCGAACGGCCTGGCCTTTTCGCCCGACGAGAAGACGCTCTACATCGCCGATTCGTCAAAGCGAAGACACATCCGCGCCTTCGATGTGAAGGAGGATGGCACGCTCGCGAACGGCAGGCTCTTCGCCAACCTGCACCACGACGACCCCGGCGTGCCGGATGGCATGAAGGTGGACGTGGAGGGGAATGTATACAGCACCGGCCCGGGCGGCGTCTGGGTCTTCAATCCGAAGGGAGAGCTTCTCGGCCGGATCGTCACGCCGGAGGTCCCGGCCAACTGTGCATGGGGTGACGCCGACTGGAAGTCGCTCTACACCACGGCGCGGACGTCGGTGTATCGGGTGAAACTAAGTATTCAAGGAATCAAGGTACCGTAATACCGTCCCCATCCTCCGGGAGGTTTTCCTGACATTGCAGGAGTGGGATCGCAGGCGATTGGTCATTCCCGCGAAAGCGGGAATCCAGGCCCTCGCCCCCTCGTGGATTCCCGCGTACGCGGGAATGACGAGCAACCCCTCGGGGTCAAGAATGCGTGTGCCACATTGGGTTAAGTGTTAACGTACCTCGTCCCCAGGCTCCGCCTGGGGACGGTGTAGGTAGAGCCTACGGAGTGACGGTTCCCAGGCAGAACCTGGGAACCAGGTATTTGGACTGTGAGGAAAAGTAAGGGAGTGTCAGATGTACAAATGTGCGTTCCTGGGATGTGGTCCTCGTGCGCGGAGGCATGCGCAGGCCTACACAGAGGTGAAGCGGGGCAAGATCGCGGCGATCTGCGATCTGGATGAGACGCGTTTGGGCGAATTCGGCGAGCGGTTCGGCGGCACACAATATAGGGACGCGCACGAGATGCTGGAGAAGGAGAAGCCGGACCTGCTTCATGCCGTCAGCATTCCCGGCCTGCGTTTCGAGTTCATGAAAATTGCCGCCGACCACAAGGTCCCCATTGCGATCGTCGAGAAGCCGATTGCCCTCTGGGGCGAGGACTGGAAGCAGATCAAGGAGCTCGGCGAGACGTGCGAGACGAAGTTCGCCGTCAACACGCAGCTCCACTTCCACGCGCGCAACCTCGAGCTGAAACAGGACGTGGCCAAGGGCCGCATCGGCGAGATCCGGTGCATTGACGTCAGCGCGCGCTCGACACCGCTCGACCAGGGGGTGCATGTCCTGGAATTGGCCCACAGCTACAACGGGTTCAGGAACTTCATCAGCGTCTTTGGCAACATCGCGGGCATCAAGGCCCTCGACTCGCGCCAGCCGGCGCCCGACATGGCCGAGGCGAGCATCATGTTCGAGGACAACATTCACACCGTCTTCGTCTGCGGGTCGTGCGCGCCTCAGGCCACGGACAACGAGAGCATCTTTCACCACAAGCGCATCTCCGTCTATGGCACGGAGGGGTTCATCCAGTGGACCATGGCCGGCTGGGAGCGTTTCACGAAGGACGGTGGGTACGAGAGCGGTTCACATGACTACGGCGTCGAGGACGATCTCGCCCAGGCCCGCCTGACCGAGGCCTGCTTCGATTGGCTGGAGGACGAGAACAAGCCGCACCCGACGCGACTGGAGCGCTCGCTCGTTCAGTTCAACGCGATCCTGGGCATCTACGCCAGCGCCTTGAGCCACACGATCATCGACCTGCCGTGCGATCCGCCGGATGGGTTGTGCGAGACGATACG
>JAADGH010000133.1 GCA_013152475.1 Planctomycetota bacterium | reverse complement strand
CAAGTCAAAGGTGATTACGGCAATTGTGAACAGCATGCCGGATGACGTGAGGCTGGATCAACCGGCGCTGGAGAACAGCGCGAAGGAGATTCAGGACCTTTGCAAGGGCGAGACGTTTTCCCTCCTGAAGAAGTCGTTTCGGGACTCGGGATCCGCGGCATTTCGGGGAAAAGTGCTGTTGATTCTCGAAAGGCTGAACCTGCCGGAGGGCAAGGAGTTTCTCCAGGGTGCGAGGCGCGCTGAGAGGGACAAAGAGGAAAAGGGAGCGGTCCGCAACCCCTTGGACGACGAACCTGCGAAGCAGGCCGGGAGCAAGATGGATGGCATTGCCGAGATTGTCAACAGGATGCCGGATGATGTCGCACTGGACCAACCGGTCCTGGAAAACAGCACAAAGGAAATCCAGAAATTGTGCAAGGAAGAGACGCTCGATCTCCTGGAGAAGGCATTCAAGGCATCCGATGCGGCGCCCTTCCGGCGGAAGGCGCTCTTGGTCCTCCTAAAACTGAATCTGCCGAAGAGCAAGGAATTTTTCGTCGGGGTGTTGCGCGGGGGGAGGGACGATCAGGAGAAGGAATTGGCCCTGGGCTTCCTGCGGGACAAGCCGACAGAGGATGTCGTCCGCGAGATCGCGCTCACGACGATTCGCTCTGGCGGCGGGCATTTGAAGAGTAAGGCCCATCGGGCCTTGGCCGCCATGGCCGAGACGAACCGTGAGGGCGTGGTAAAAATACTTCTCGATATGGCGTGCGTCAGTGGGCCCGGTGAAGCCAACGCCTTTCTCCGGAAGGCGGCGTTTGACGTGCTGAGGAGGATGCCGGGCAAAGGGGTCACGGAGTTTTTTCGAGGAAAATTGAACAGCACCGACGACGAGGCCCGTCTGACGGCCGTCAAAACCTTGGGCCGGTGGCGTGATGCGGAATCGTTTCCGAGGATTGCGGAGATGGTGGTGTCGGACACCGCCCCCGAGATACGGTGTGAGGCGGCAACGACGCTTGGCGCGTTGAGGGACGAATCCTATATACCACAACTGATTGCGGCGTTGTCGGACAGCGATCCGAAGGTGCGGCAAGCGGCCGTGCACGCCCTGCAGAAAATGACGGGGCAGTCGTTTCGGGATGAACACGGCGTGTGGGCGCTGTGGTGGAAGCAGCAAAAGCAAAGGCGCGAGCAGCTTCTCGATATGCTGGATAGCGACTCGGACGATGCGATCTTGCAGGCGATAACGCTTCTGGGCAAGGAACGCTTAGGGCGAAAACAGATCGCCACGCGCATCGAGCCGCTGGTCGACAGCAATTCCAAGAGGGTCTGCCATGTGGCGCTTCGTGCCCTCGGCGACCTGGGCCAGGAAAGCAGCATCCGCGTGTTGCTGGATATGTTAGGCACGAACGACAGCGCCGCCCTTGTCGAGGCGCTGAAGGCTCTGGGCAAGATGACGGCGCAAAGAGAGAAAATCGCCGCACAGATCGGCAGTCTGGCTACGGACTACGATGACATGGTGGCCGCCACCGCCTGCCGGGTCCTGGGAGACCTGAGATGCCCCGCGAGCGTTCCTGTGCTGGTACACGCCGCGAACAACCTGCAAGGAAAACCCCTTCTCGTGGCCATCAGAGCCCTGGGAAGGGTAGGCGCCGGCAATCCCAAGGCGGTCGATACCCTTATTCAGCTTGCGGGCGAGAGCAATGATGCGGTGGCCGGCGAGGCGTGCAGCGCACTGGGAGAAACCAGGAGCAAACAGGCGATTCCTGTCCTGATCAGCATGTTGGGCGGTGGACATCGCGTGGTGTCTATAGTCGCCTATCGGGCGTTAACCCAGATAACGGGCAAGCGACTGCCTCCTAACCAGGACGCTTGGTCGACGTGGTGGAAAGCGGCCGAGAGCAGATAGGCGTGAGTGACAGCGGACGGATGATAGAGAGGTCCTTTTCGCCGGAAGGTCGGATAGGACCTCTTTTCATTGGATGATCGCTGGCGGTGGGTGTGCGATGAAAAGAACAAACGTTGGAGAGGCAAGAGCGTGTCGCTGAGAAAGAAAACGCTGCTTGCCGTCGGAGTGACGATTTTCGGCCTGATCGTCATCCTCTTCGTGAGTGCGCGAATCATCCTGCTTGGCAGTTTCGCCCGGCTGGAGGAGTATACCGTCCGCATGAATATCGAGCGCGCGACCAATGCACTCGGCGATGAACTGTCCTCTCTCGACACATTCGTCCGCGACTGGGCAGGCCGGGATGACGTCTGTAATTTTATTAAGAACCGGAACGAAGATTTCGTAAAATCGAATCTGACGGCCCGGATGTTCATCGACACGCGGCTCAATTTCATTGTGTTTACCGATACATCGGGTGAGATCGTGTATGCCAAGGCATTTGACCTGTACCTCCAGAAGGAAGTGCCCATCCCGCCGAGTTTGGCGGAGCACATCCATCGCAGAGGGCGGCTTGTCAGTCATCGCACGAGAGAGGGATCTCTGAAGGGGATGCTTCTCCTCTCCGACGGCCCCGTACTGGTGGCGTCCCGGCCCGTGGTGACGAGCGAGAACCCCGCGATGATTTGTGGCGCGGTGATCATGGGGCGGCGCCTGAGCCTCGCGGTAATCGAAGACCTGGGCGACAGGACCCGCCTTTCCCTGGCGATGCGGTTGTTCGACGACCCGGATCTTCCTCCCGATTTCAGGAGCGCAAAGGCGTCACTCTCGACGGGGCCTTCCGTTTCCGTTCAAGTCTTGGGCGGAGGCCAGGTAGCCGGGTACGTCCTGCTGCGCGACATTTACAGGAAGCCCATTCTGATCCTGCGAATGGCCATGCCAAGACACATCTACAGGCAGGGGGAGGCGAGTCTGTACCATGCCATGATTCTGCTGCTAATCGCCGGTCTGATCTTCGGCGTTCTGGCGGTGGCGCTCCTGGAGAAGCTTGTTCTGTCCCCGCTGGAGACGCTGAGCCGGAGTGTCAGCCGCATCGGCGCCAGCAGCGACCTGTCCGAGCGAGTCGCCGTATCTGGAAACGACGAGCTATCGAGCCTCGCCAGGGACATCAACAGCATGCTAAAATCTATCGAACGGGCGGAGGCGGCCCTTCGCGAAAGCGAGGAAAAATACCGGACGCTTTTTCGGGATTCCCTCGAAGCCATGAACGTGACCCGGAACGGCAAGATCGTCGACGCCAATGATGCCTGGCTCGCGCTGCACGGCTTCTCGAACAAGGAAGAGGTCATCGGGATGGATGTCATGGATGTGGTGCACCCGGAGGACAGGGCTGTCCTGATGGACCGGCGCAGTAGACATGATCCACCGCAGAAACGACTGTATCAGACCCGCGACATCAGGAAAGACGGCACGACCATTGACGTGGAGGTCTACTCCAGCTCGATCTCCCTGCAGGGCGATCCCGCAGTGATCACTACCGTTCGCGACATCACCGACCGAAAGCGGGCGGAGGACGAACTCAAGGAATCCTACCGGCGACTCCAGGAGACCCAGACTCAGCTTGTTCAGGCGGGGAAGATGGCGGCTGTGGGCCAGCTCGCAGCAGGTGTCGCCCACGAGATCAACAATCCCCTCGCCGTCATTGCAAGCTCCTCGGAGATCCTGACGGACCTGATTCGATCCGGACAGGCCAGCGCCGAGAAGGGCGGGGAGATGTTCGCAAAACACCTGAAGAAGATCGAAGATAACATCTTTCGCTGCAAGTCCATCATCGAGGACCTCCTGGGCTTCGCGCGGCGGGAGGAAGGATCTCGCGTGGACACCGATGTTGCCGCTCTGGTGGCAGAGAGTGTGCGGCTTGTGGAAAGTGTCGCAAAAGCGAAGGAGAGGCGAATTGTCCTGACCGGGGACCCCGTGCCCGCTGGGGGGTTTGACTGGATGCAGAAGGAAGCTCGCGATCTCCACGCATCGGCGCCGTCTCCGATTCATGTGCGGACGTCACCGAGGCAGGTGCAGCAGGTCCTCCTGAATCTGCTTCTCAACGCGATCGATGCCACGGATGCGGGGGGGAGCGTGTATGCTTCGGTCGCCGCGAAGAACGGCGGGGTCGAGGTGGTCATCGGCGACACGGGCAAGGGGATTGCGCCCGAACACCTGGACCGCATTTTTGAGCCGTTTTTCACCACCAAGCCTGTGGGCAAAGGCACGGGCCTGGGGCTGTACCTGAGCCATCAGATTGTGGAATCTCTGGACGGGACCATCGCGGCCGAGAGCAAGGTGGGGACGGGCACGATCATGCGCGTGTGGTTGCCCAAGGCCGCGAGAGACGTCTCTTAACACGGAAAGGTGATAATGAAACAGACCGGCGCAATCCTTCTGGTTGATGACGAGGCCCAGTTCCGAGAGAATGTAGCGGACTATCTCGATCCCCACGGGTACATGGTGCTCCAGGCGGGAGATGCCGAGTCTGCGCTCTCCCAGGCCCATGAGCACGTCTTGGATGCGGCCCTTGTGGACATCCTCATGCCGGGCATGGACGGCATTACGCTTCTTTCCAGGCTCAAGGAGATCGACTCCCATGTCGAAGTAATCATCGTCACCGGGCAGGCATCGGTCGAGTCCGCCGTTGACGCCATGCGCCGGGGGGCGTTCCATTATGTCACCAAGCCGGTGCGCCTCCACGAGTTGGAGATGCTTGTCGAGCGGGCCGTGGAGAAGACACAGGTCTCCCGCCAGAATGTTCTCCTCCGCGAGGACCTGCGGCGCAAGCGGGCGCAAGCCGCCGGGGAGATCGTCGCAGCATCCGACGCCATGAAAACAATCCTCACAGAGGCCGAATCCGTGGCCAAGGTCGATTCCTCGGTTCTTATCGAGGGCGAGACCGGCGTTGGGAAGGAGGTGGTTGCCGAGTTCATCCATCGCAACAGCAAGCGCGGCGGCAACGTGTTCTGCGTCCTGAACTGCGGGGCTCTGCCCGAGACGCTCCAGGATGCGGAGCTTTTCGGGTACGAAAAGGGCGCGTTCACCGGCGCTGCGGAATCGCGTCCCGGCATCATCGAGGTGTCCAACGGCGGCACCTTGCTCCTCGATGAAATCGGCGACATCCCCCCAGGTATTCAGACGCGCTTCCTCCGGTTTCTCGAGCGCGGCCTGGTGCGCCGCCTGGGTTCCACTCGTGAGCAATCGGTGGACGTGCGCATCCTTGCCGCCACGCACCGCAGTCTGGAACAGGAGGTGGCCGAGGGGCGGTTTCGTGAGGACCTCTACCATCGGCTTCTTGTCTTCCGGCTCCACATTCCCCCCTTGCGCGAGCGCACGGAAGATATCCTTCCTCTTGCCGAGCATTTCGTCTTCCGTGTCGGTGCGCCAGGGACCGCCGGGAAGACCATGAGCCGCGCCACACAGGATGCCCTGCTGAACTATTGTTGGCCCGGCAACGTCCGCGAGCTTGCCCACAGCATCGAGCGGGCCTGCTTTGCGGCCCAACTGGCCCGGAGCGATGAAATCCTTCCCGAACATTTGGGTCTGCCCGATGAGCATGGCATTGTTCGGTCCCCCATCCCCGCCCGCGCCTCCGCCTTGGGAGCGGCAGGGAGCGGCGTCGACCTATCCGAGACCCTCGACCTCTCGGAGATCGAAAGGAAGGCCATCCAGTTGGCCCTCGCCAAAACAAGCGGTGATAAAAAGCGCGCCGCCCAGCTCTTGAATATCGGTCTTTCCTCGCTCTACCGGAAGATCAAGGAGTACGGATTTGATTGACCGGACGTACCGCTCTTTGGGCCTTTACCACCCACGCGTGTCCTTGAACGGACCACCGTTTTCTGATACGATCACTTCCTGACGGCTGACCGACATGGCCCGGGTCCTGCGCCGGCGGAACATCTACGAATCGAGGCGAACTACATGAATATCTCAACCGTTCCCCTTGCTCTCCTTACCGTTGTCTGCTTTGCACTGCCAAAGAAGGGCATCACCGATGAGGTCCAACCCATCACGAAGCTCAAGAAGCTGTATCTCGATACGGACCTTGTGCGGGAAGGTACCACTCGGGCAGTGATCTATCACCCGCCGGGCTTGGAATGGGAGAAAGCAGCCAGGGAACTGAGCGGAGAATTCGAGGCGCAGTACGGCGTGCCACTGGCAGTCATGCCCGATGACGAGAATCGCACCTGGAAACAGGAAAAGCGAAACATCATCATCCTCGGCAATCTCGGCAACAGCCACCTGCTGCGCTGGTTGCACTATCGATCGTTCATTGCGCCGCCGAACGGTGTGAAGCGAAGGCTGCGAACCGTCCACGACCCCTGGGGACAGGGACGCAATGTGGTTATGCTCGGGGGGATCGATCTGGCAAGTGTGAAAGAGAACTTTCCCCGTCTGTTCAAATTCATTAAAAAGCGGAAAGACGGAACGGTTTTCATCCCCCGCGTGCTTGACCCTCCCCCATCGCTTAGCCCATACTACAAAACCAATATCGCCGATGACCGTAAGAATCTGGATAAGATGCCCATGAACTATCCGGCCTACCACGCCGGGTGGGTCTGCAAGCACTATCCCCAGATCGGGCACGAGGATTTTATCCCTCTCTACCGCGATTGCATCAAGCGCCTTTCCGACAAGAAGTCCTACGTCCACCTCTACCTCTTCCGCGAATCTCGGGCATGGGATGTGATCGAGGAGAGTCCGGCCCTGACAGACGAAGATCGCCTCATGATCACCAACTTTTTCCGCAGCGCCGTTGCCGATGAGAAGGAGGGGATCGGCTACGTCCGCAGGTCCATGCGCGGGCACCGACTCGTCCAGGGCAATCACCCAACGCAGGCGGCCTGTGGCGTTATGGTCGTTGCCGATTACCTCCGAAAGTACTATCCATCCGAGCTCCACGAGAAGTGGTATCAGGAAGCCCTCGCTTTCTTTGAACCCTATCGCACGAAGGGCTCTTACGTCGGCGACGATGAGGCTATGCAGGGCGCTTCGATCTCGAACATCATGAGCGCGGTCTATCAGACCGCCGACGATCCCGCCAAGCATCCCTTCCTTCGGCGCATGCTCGACCGGCTCATGCCCAACTGCAACAACTTCGGCATGTGGCCCGCCTACGGGGATCAGGTGCGACCGTATCGCTTTGGCGCCGGCTACTACGACCTCGGCGCCCACATCTACGGCAGCCCGGAGTACCTCTGGATGGAGCACTTCATCCGAACCGCCGGACCGAGCAAACGAGCACAGATTCCGACCGAAAAACCGAAGGGAGAGTGGTGGCCGCTCGATTTTGCCCCCCGCCAGCCGAAGGGATTCGTCGGGCTGCAGTGGGCCGAGCCGGACGACATCCTCTTCAGCATGGCCCGTCCGCATTGGACCAAGGCGAACAACATCACGAAGGATGATCTTTTCGGCCGGGCCGCATTCCGCGCCGGCATCGACCCGCAGGATGACTATCTCCTGCTCGATGGCGTCCACCTCGGTCATGCCTATGATGACCAGAACGGCATCCTCGAATACTCGGCGTTGGGTCGAACATTCCTGGTCTCTCTGGACTATTGCTATGGCACAAAGCAATCGGCGCACAATGTGGTGGCCGCGAGTGTCGATGGCATGGCCGATGCCTGTCCACCGAAGGTGGCTGTGCGGCGGTTATGGGCCGACTTCCCTTCTTTCGCCGCCACGAAAACAGTTCTCTATACCGATGGCAAGGCCACGTTCAACTACCCCAGCGCCGATTGGGAACGGAACATCCTCTGGCTCAAGAATCGATTCTTCATCGTCTTCGACCGCATTATTGCCAAACGAGAGGGGATGCACTCGGCTGTCGGATTCTGGCGGATGATCGGTGAACGCCACGACCTGCCCAACGGCATCGAGATGAAGCAGAAGTCCGGCGACACGCCGGTGCGCTTCCGCCTGCTCGTGGGTGGCGTGGACGACTTCGCCATCGGTCGTGAGGAAGACCCCCAGGCTACATATCTCTTCACCCGCTATGGCGAGCAGAAGTCGCCGCTGGACAACGTGCCGCCCATCGTCCACATCCTCAAAGCACACAAGGCACGGCCACTCAAGGCGGACGAATCCCTCACCATGTGGACCTGCTTCTGGGCGTCATCGGCGAAGCGACCGAATGAAGTCACCTGCCGGACCATTACGCCGCAGGCCGTCCGCGTGGAACTGAACCAGAAACCGATGCTGGCCGCGCTTGGGTCGGTCGCATTGGATGGCCTGGTCATCGATGCCGAGCTTTCGCTCGTGGCGTCGGACCGAGTGTACCTTGTTGCCGGGAAGAAGCTCGCCCTGGGCGACAAGACGGTCTTCGAGTCGGAGCGGCCTGTCTCCTTTGAGTGGAATCTCACGACGGGTCAATGCGAGATCGATGCAAAGGACGCAGCAAAGGCATCGTTCCTTGGCAAGACGCTGGATGTGCAGAAGGGACAGAGCGGGGCCAGGATCGAGGGCGGCGATCTCTCCAAACAACTGGCCGCCGTCCTGGCGAAGCTGCCCGTTGCATCGAAGGCAGAGCCCAAGAAGCACCTGCCGAATGTGGCCGATCAGCTTCAAGTCGTTGGCCGACGCGACGGCAAGAGCGGCGTCGAGTGCCTGTGGGCCGGGATGCTTTCGGGACAGAAGGGGAGCGTTCTCGTGGGCCGGCGGGATGGCTCGGTCGAGGCCCTCGTCGGAGATGCACTGAAGCCTGCCTGGACGTATCGGTGCGAGCGTGTGGTCAACAGTATCGATGTTGGCGACCTGAACGGCGACGGCGGGCCGGAGATCGCCGTCGGCTCAGACGATCATCACCTGCACGCGCTCAGCCGCGATGGGAAGCTGTTGTGGAAGTGGAAGCCGCCGTTCGACTGGCAGAAGGCGAAGATCGCCTATTCCCAGTGGCTGTGGCCCGAACCGTTCGTGAAGAAGGTTGCCGTTCACGACCTCAACGGAGATGGAAAAAGCGACATCGTTGCCGGTACCGGCATGAATACATTCGGCGTCAGCGGTGAAGGCAAGCAGCTCTGGGCCTTCCGCAACAACAAGAGCCACTGCCCCTCCATGCGCGCCATCGTGTTCCTCGATGTGAACGGCGACGGGATCGAGGAACCCGTCGGGGGCGCCAGTGACATGTGGTATTGCGCTCCCATGTGGGCCATTGGTCCGAAGGGGCAGGAGATGCCGATCGGACCCAAGGGCGAGTTGAAATACTTCTCCGGCGACGGCTGGTGTTCGGGTGTCAAGGTGGCTGTTGCGGAGGACTTGCTGGGCAAGGGCAAGAAGGGCCTGGCCTACGGCACACGTCTGGGCGGCCTGTGGTGCTATCCCGATCCGGACGACTGGAGCAAGCGATGGTATCGGCGCTTTGCCGACGAGATTGATCTGCTTGTTACAATGTGCGGGAAGGACAAGACGAAGCTCATCGTGGTCGCAGGCGGCGACACGAAATGGGTCACTGCATTTGATCCCGATGGCAATCGAGTGTGGGCCGTCTACTTCGATCATGCCATTTCTTCGATGGCCGCAAGTTCCGACCAGGACAGGCTTTACGTCGGTTGCGAAGACGGCACGGTGTTCGAGCTGGACAGCACCGGGCGCCTGCTGCGCTCGATCCGTTTGGATGGAAAGCCGCGCGTGATAGTCGCGCCCCCCGCCGCCGGTGTCGTGGTCGGCATGGAACAGGGGGGGGTATTTTTTCTGCGCTGACATCGTATCGCCGGCCACCGGAGGTCGGCGTGTCGTATGCAAGAGAGGGAGAGGATGTCACAAAAGCCAAACATTGTGCAGGTGCTTGTGGACGATATGGGGTATGGGGATTTTGGTGTGTTCAGCGAGGGGCGCACGTCAACGCCTGTCCTTGACGGGCTGATCGATGAAGGCGTCTGCCTCACGCAGCACTACTCCGGCTCGCCCATCTGCGCCCCGGCCCGTGCCGCGCTGCTGACGGGACGCTACCCCCACCGCACCGGCGCCATCGAGACACGCGAGCTCCGCGGCCTGTGCAACATGGCGCTCAGGGAAACGACCATCGCCGACCTGCTCCAGCGGGCGGGCTATGCCACGGGCCTGGTGGGCAAGTGGCACAACGGATGCATCGGAAGGAAGTTCCATCCGAACGCACGCGGCTTCGATGAGTTTGCCGGATTTCGGAGCGGGTGGCAGGATTACTGGGAGTGGACACTCGACCGCAACGGAAGCCACGAGAAGTCCGACGGCCGATACCTGACGGATGTCTTTACGGAGGAGGCGGTTCAGTTCATCCGCCGGCACAAGGACCGGCCCTTCTTCCTGCACCTGGCCTACAACGCGCCGCACACACCCCTCCAGGCGCCAGAGGATGAGATCAAGCCCTTCGCGGAGACGGGCAAGTACTGTAGGGGGGTCAGCACGATCTATGCCATGGTTCGCCGGATCGACCGCGGTATGGAACGGGTGCTTGATGTGCTGAAGCAACTTGGCCTCGAAGACAACACCATCGTCATGTACACCAGTGACAACGGCCCGCAGTTCGGCGGCAAGGGGGAGAACTCCACGGTTCGGTTCAACTGCAACTTCAACGGAGCGAAGGGAAATGTGTATGAAGGCGGCATCCGTGTGCCGATGATCCTGCGCTGGCCGGAGGGCCTTGATGGGGGCAGGCGGCTCGACGATATGGTTCACTTCTGCGACTGGCTGCCGACGTTGCTTGCCGCCGTGGGGATGGAGGTCCCGCAGGAGTTGAAGATTGACGGGGAGAATATCCTGCCCGTGCTGCGCGGCGAAGGGGGGTGCGTACCCACAAAACGCTTCTGGCAGTGGAACCGATACCAGCCGGTAGTCACCAGCAACGCCGCCATGCGTGACGGGGATTGGAAACTCGTTCGCCCGGTGATTCGGGAGGCATCGTGGACCGACCCCGAGGAACAGAAATTGGATACGGCGTTCCGCGATGAGCCCTGGAGGGACTTCGATCCGATCACCGGTCCCTTTCCGGCCCGGGAGTTACCGAATCCATCACCACCACAATTGTTCAATATTGCGAATGACCCGGAGGAACAGTGCGACCTTGCCGATGAGGATCCGGATCGTGCGCGTCGCATGCTCCGCGAGCTGGAGACGTGGTTCGAAGAGGTCGAGGCCGAGCGCGCCGAGATCGACATCTGGCCGGAGGGCTTTAACGACTACAACGAATAGACCCGGTGACCCATGCCCGGGCCGAAGAAGAAGATATCCACCAGCAGCGATATCGTCAGACCTGTGAAATAGCCCAGGACCAGTCCGAGGAACAGCGGCTTGAAGCGCTCGTACTCCCGGTGTCCTCCCGCTTTCACAATCACCCACTTCGCCAGCCACGCGATGAACAGGCTGAATGCGATCATGCGCGTCGGGTGCGTGGAGGCAATCGTCATGCCGATGGGATGCAGCGGCCACCAGGGCACGCGGTAGTGGAGCTGCGTGACGATCAGGAACGCGACCGCACCGATGGCAAAGAAGCCGATGCGGGCCCAGTCCGTCCGAAAGGGATTTGCCATCTTTGATACGATGCTTTCGTAGGGAATGGTGCACCCGCGCCGGAAGGCCCAGCCGTCGAAGTTCTGCGCGCCATAGGTGTAGCCTGCCCAGAGGTGGTATGTCAGTGTCGTCGGCACAGCGACGAGAAGGGCAAGGCATAGCGCGACGCGAACGTGGCGGCCTTTGATGCGGAGCAAATCGGCCAGCCGCGTGGCGTGGGCGACGACGGGCATGAAGAAGAAGACGGTGTGAATCCACGAATACGTGAGGCCGATCGACACCATGCCCGCAGCGGGGATGGTGGCGCTGCCGAGGGTGTATAGGGTGAAGCTCTGGGCCGTCAGCGGTGCGCGGCAGAAGACGATGCCGCACTGGATGACGATGCGGTTCAGCCCCAGGAAAATGATGTAGGCAGCGAAGATGAAGACCGCGCCAACGCGAATCTCCATGCCGGCCGACCGTAGCCAGAAAAGGATGTAGAGCCAGCCGAGGACCATCCCGAGGAATGCGGTCCGGTAACTCAGCAGCTCGTCGGAGTCTGATGCTTCGCCTGATTGGCGTGATCGGAGGAACCCCTGCCGGAACACACGCCGAATGTGCGACCGTGCCATCCACAGGCCCCACAGAACCATGGCCGTCATGGCGCCGAAGCCCTGCCAGCCCATGGAGGGGTAGCCGGAGCAATAGATATCCGCTCGGCCGAGGCGGAAGCCGACGCGGTTGTAGACGCCGACCTGGATGATGCCGAGGAGGTAGAAAAAGAGGACACTGAACAGGACATCCAGATTGACGAAATAGAGGAAACCGATGATTGGAAAGATGATCAATGCACGGATGGCGGGGAAGTGCCGCGCGATCAGCAGCCATCCGAAGTCGGTGCGAATCTCGGGAAACGCCGGGGAGAAATAGGTCCCGATGTTCCACGTCACAATGAAGAATGGCACAAGGAACCCGATGAGAAACAGGCGGCTTCGGAACATGGGCGGCCAGAGCGCCCCCTGCTTGGGTGCGGCAACCATGGCCAGGGGCGTCTGCATGAGGGGGAAGGTCAGGCGCTCATGTTCCGTCCACTGCTTCCGGAGTATGACGACCAGACACGCACAGACGAAGAAGGTGGCGGCGAACAGGCTGAGCCACCAGAGGATCGGGATGATCCACACCGACCAGGGGATCGACTCGCCGGGCGGGAGCCCCGTAAAGAACGTGCCCATATCCCCGGCGGCGTTGGAGGGTGCCAGCCAACTTGGGATATGCTCCAGGATGAAGTCGCCCCATCGGTTCTCGGGCGAGGCGTAGTAGAAAGGGGCGGCGATGATGGCGATGAGAAACGCTGCCAGACCGTCAGTGGAAACGGCCGTTGTCGTTAACCCCATGATAAGTAGCAGTGCGAGCTCCTGGGGTGTGAACAGGGAATACCGAGTCAGCACCCGGGCGATGGGGTTGACCACACCCACGAGAAAGAGCAGTCCGAGGATCACGCCGAAGGGCAGGAACTCTCCGTCTAACAGGGAGGAGGGAAGGATGTTCCGCGTGTACGGTGCACCGACTGCGAGCACAGCGCAGAAGATCACACCCCCGACCAAGAAGCGTGGGCGAAGCTTGTGATTCGTTTTCTGTACCAGCTCTGCCTTGCTCCTCTCATGCTGTTATATGGGCAATACTGTAGGGGATTTGGCGCGACGAGTCAATATGGTGTGCATCACGCCATTGGCTTTTTGCTTGATTCCAATTCCACAGGCGAGCTATTCTGATTTGCGTAACTTGGCAACTTACTTTTTGCGGAGAGCCTCCATGATCGACGTCCTCTTCGCTTTGGACGTGGAGGATGTCTACAACCCGGAGTCCGATGATGCCTTGCTGAATCTCTGCCGGATTTTCGCAGAGGAGGATCTTCAGCTCTGCCTCTTTACTGCCGGCGAGAAGGCCCGCATCATGCGCCAGCGCGGCCGCAAGGACGTGATCGAAGCCATGCGGCAGCACGAAATCTGCTACCACGGCAACTACTGGGGCGACTTTCCCGATCCGGCCGTGCCCGGGAGAACGGAATAGCCGTTCGTGGGCTTGTCGGTGAGGGTCGAATGTCCTTGACAGGACATGGGAGAGCGTGCAAAAATGAGAGGGGGTGAGCCGTTGGTCAATGGATCGAGTGAAATTATGGATGCGGACGAAGTCGAGGAAGAGGACGGCGAAAAAGAGGACGAGGACGAAGAGTACGTCGTGGACGATGAGGCCAGGGAGATTTGGCAGAGGGCGATCGACTATTTCTTCGAGAAAACGCTGGAGTATGCCTCCACTTCTTCGGAACCGATATTGGACATTGAGGAAAACGAATACGAAGATGGCGACGGCGTCATTTGGCGCATGTGCTTTCTCAAGTATCGCAATCGCGAATTTAGAATAGGATTTCTTCCTCCGTTCGAGGCGGCGCGCGTGGAGCTGCGGCTGAGCGTGGTCCCGGAACGGTTCGCCGAGGCGCCGTTGGAGCTGTTGAATATCTGCCATGACTTCGGCATCGGACTGACGTGGAACCAGAACGAGAGCGCCGAGCTCGGCCAGACGATGCTCTACCTCGTGCTGAGCATCTTCTGGTCGGGGTACAACCGTGAGACCTTCGAGAATTCGCTACGGCTCCTGAACATGTGCGCGGAGGAGATCGAAGAGAAATTTGTTTAGGCCCGCCGCAGCGGAAGGCCGGACAGCAGGGAGTGATCGGATGAAGGGAATTGTGTCGGCCATACGGTCGCTTTTTGGCGGTGATGAAGAACTCACCGGCTTCAGGGCCGAGGACATCAACCAGGATGGTCTGGATCCCGAGGCGGCCAAGGCCAAGCACGAGCAGTTCATGGACAGCCTCACCTCTCTCCTGATGAAGGTTGCCATGGTGGACGGGCACGTCACTGACGACGAGCGAGAGATCATCACCTCCTACTTCAAAAGGAAGCTCAAGTTCGACGAAGATCGTATCGGGGACATCAAGAAACGGATGGAAAGGACCCTCCAGGACGATCCTCCCGTTGAGGGGCTGTGCCAGGAATATGCGAAGGAGTCGTCGATGGAGGAGCGGCTTCTCCTCGTTCGGCTGCTCTACAGCGTCGCCCTTGCCGACGGGGTGATCGACCCGAAGGAGGAGGCCATCATCTGCTACATTGGCGCCTTGCTCGCCCTGTCCGATGCGGATTTCACGTCCATTTGGGCGGAGTTCGGGAAGGACGACAGCCGCTACTACGACATTCTTGGTCTTAGCAGCACGCCCACGGTTGACGAGGTCAAGGATACCTACGCAAAGGCGAAAGAGAACTACGATCCCGAGAAGGTAGCGCATCTGGGTCCGGAATTCGCCCGCCTGGCGCAGAGGCGCATTGCCATGGTGGAACAAGCCTACAAGTTTTTCCAGAAGAGCCTCGGTTTTGGGGACTGATCTTCCGGAGGCGCATCAAGGCGGCAGGATATCCCGGAAGCTGCTCCACCTGACGCTTTCGATGGTCAAGACATCCCGCAGGCTGCGGGCAATCATCTCATAGAACTGTGCGGTCCACAGCGACGCCCGGGCCTCTATCGTCAGCACATTCTCCTTGAGCGCGGCTTGCGCAAGAAGCCGCTGTGCCGCGACAAAAGAGGGGTCTTCATCATCGAGAAGACTGAGACCCGGGATGGGGCCGGTCCAGTCGAACAACAACAGCCCGTCTTCTTCCGCCGGGCCTCCGGTCACTTCCGGTTTTCGGTTTTCCAGGAACTCCGCCAGCCGCTTGGGGTCCGAGACGCGACAGGAGAGGGTCGTCAAAATCAGCGCCGGCTGATCGTCCAGTTGCCCGGAGCGCCTCTGGTGCGTTTGTGCGAGTTCCAGCAAGCGGGGATCAACGAGCTTCCATGGACCGGTCAGCGCATCAGCCCACTGTTCGGGGTCCCCTGCGGGCCGTGGAAAGAAAGGGGCGCGGGTACGGATGGTGGGGGTCATGTCTGTGCCGATGTGTCTGGCGAAGGCATATACGCCCCAGAACAGGCGAGAGGCCTCCTCCGGCTCAAGGGCCGTGATACGGCGGCCGGTATCGTCGGCAATGGACCGCACCGCGTCATCAAAATCTGCTTCCCCCGCGAGGCGGCGGATGGTGAGATTATCAATTCCGCCCCGGCAGAGATCGATCTCACTGATGGCGCAGACCGAAGGGCCGCTCTCGCTTTCCCGGTACGCGCAGAGAGTGGCCTGTCCGCAGATGCGCCAGAACTCATGGCTCGTCATACATGCGCCGAGAACCGGCCAGTCCAGCCATTCCTCACGGAAGGCGCCGGCCAGCAGCTTTCGCCGCTTTTCTTTCCGCGCGTGCTGCCGTCGTTTCTCGCGTTTCTTGTTCTTGCCGTGTTTGGCCATAGGGTTATGTCAGCGTCTCGCACAAGACGGCGCCTGTCTGAAGGGCTTGACGAACATGGGCAAATAGACGGAGGCGGGATTGTATTTCTTTTGCGCGGGCCTGTCAAACAAAAACGTCGAGGGGGAAATGGACGGCATTTTGTCCCAAAACGGATGTTGACAAAAGAGAGGAAGTGCTCTATAATAATGAAGTAACTCAGGGAATTGCGGTGCGGTTGCTTCACGCCTGTGGATCGAGAAAGCACCCTATTTTCAGACCGCCCCGAGTAAGTCACCCGTCTGCGCGAAAAGAGCCTGCGATTGCTCTTACACATCAACAACGCGAATCATGAGCCGTTAAGGAGGCCTTGTCATGAGAAGAGGCACGAGTAGCTGGATTCATCGCCCGCTCAAGAAGCGGTCGGAGCTGAGGGCGGAGGAGCTGGAGCGTCGAGTGGCGCCCGTAACCCTTGCCGACCAAGGCACATTCCAATTCACCGATGGAGACGGTGACGTGATTGATATTGAGTTCCGCGGGAAGGGATCGGTTACCATCCTTTCCGGGGGCGTTGACCCGGCTGGCACGGACATTACGCACATCGACTTTTTCAACACCGACGGCAACTCCCGCTTGGTTCTCCGCGACGCCAATCCGGGCGCCGGTGGTGACGATCTGACGTGCGGCGTCACGTCGAGCGTCGCTTTTGCGGCCATGGGTGTGCTCGATCTGCAGTCTGCCCGTGTCTATGACACCACCATCACCATGAATAACCTCCTGTTGCAATTGCACATCGGCGGCATGATGGACAATGTCACGGTGAATGCCAACAGCAACGTGAGGACCATCGTGGTGGATGGGCAGATCGATGGATCGGCGATCAACGTATCGGGTGACCTTCGCTCATTTTCCTCCCTTGACATGGTGAATTCCTCGACACTGGACGTCGGGGGCCGGCTGACGTCGGCGGCCATCCAGGGCGATCTGGACAATAGCTCCGTCATCGCCCACAGCCAGGCGGGAAGTATCCTGGTCAGCGGCGACATGATTTCTTCGGCCATCATCTGCTTTTCCGGCAGCGGGTCCGTCAAGGTGGCTGGGAATGTGGATGATTCGTTCCTGGAGTCGCGCTTCGGGAACAGCAGGCTGGTCTATGTGGGCGGCTCCGTCAGCAATGCCAGTGTGATCCGCGCCGTGGAGGGGAATGTGGGCATGGTGTACGTCGGCGGTGATTTCACCGACAGCACCCTTGACTGCACTTCTACCGTGGTGAACAAGATCCAGATTGATGGCAGCGTGCTCGGCAACACCATACTGAAGCCGGTGCTGGGCGGGAAGATCACGAGTCTCAATATCGGCGGCAACGTGATCGGCACTGATGCCGGGGACCCGGTTCATATTTCCTTCCAGGACGGGATTGCGGGCAGCACGCTGATTGGCGGGTATGCGCAATGGGTGGACATCAATACGGATTCGGTAGACCATCGTGTGCTGATCGTTCGCGGGCTTATGACTGAGTCCACTGTGACCGCGCAATATGGCACGATCGGGCAGTTGCAGATCGGGGGCGATATGTACACGAACGTGTCGATCAGTGGGACGCAGGAGACGATCAAGGATCTGTCCATCGGCGGCGATATGTATGGAGGCTCCATTGTCACGATCAATATAGGGAGCATCTATCGCGTCAGTGTTGGCGGCGATGTATACGGCGCTTCACAGCCTTTCAACGGCACGAATGCCTCATGTCAGTCGATTACTGTGGGGGGGGATATGTACGGCGCAGCGTCCATCATAGGGAACAACACGACCCTTCGAACTGTTGAGGTCCGTGGATACATGGACGAGGCCGCGAGCATCGAGACTACGAACGGCGATATCTTCAACATCACGGTCAATGATGGCATGTTCGATGGGGCTAATATCACGGCGGATGGCGGGTCGCTGTTCCGTATCAATGTGAGGGCGCAGATGGACCAGCTCGCCGGCGCCTCGCCCTTCATTCTGGTTGACAATAGTGGGGTGTTGGGGAATGTGCTGATCAATGGGCTTGTGTCAGGTGTGCTGATCGACGCGAGCGACGGCGCCGCCGACTACCGCAGCGAGATACGGATCACTGGGGATATCCTGAATTCTACGATCAATGTCGGAGGGGG